>CAIYYO010000321.1 GCA_903930485.1 Methanobacteriota archaeon | reverse complement strand
GACCTGATCTTTGCGACCCGGCCTTTAAGGAATGGGACCCTGGCAGCAAGGCCGGTTGCGGCCGCTATCATCTTTAGCGAGTATTCCCTGTTTATGACCAGGGTCACGGACAAGGCAAATAACACTAGCAATCCCAGCGATGCGGCCGCTATAAGGAAGGCTATCTCGACCGGCACGCCGCTCGACAGCACAAGGAATATGGCGACGGCGCTGAGGATGAATATCGGGAATATCTCAAGGAACAGGTCTACGACGACCGATGCGAAGGCTTTCTCGCTAGGCATCTTTTCCTTTTTCGACAGGAGGAATGCTTTGACCGGCTCTCCGCCAGCCATTCCCATGGGGTTTATGTTGTTTATCAGGTAGCCGACGAACGTCGAAGCCAGGAGGTTCGTAAAGGAGACCTTGTCCCGGTACAGTATCAGCCTCCACTTCACGGCCGAGAGCATCATCGTCGCAAGCTGTATCACAAGGAGGAGCAGGAAATACCATAGGGAAAGCCTCATAAGGACGCTTACCGCCTTGTCGAACCCCACCAGGTAAAGGATGCCCGCCACAAGCCCGAAAGCGACCAGCAGCAGGACCAGCTTTTTATACATTTTTCCAGATAGTATAGATTATAGGTAGTATGCCTTTTTAACCTTTGCGGATGCCGGAGATGTGCGGTATCGCATTATTATAGGTGTATTAAAAAATACTAATACAAGATGAGAATCTCGGTCGTAATACCGGCGTACAACGAAGAATCTGCCATACAACCCTGCCTGGAATCCATAAAGAAACAGACCTACAAGGATTACGACATCATAGTCGTGAACGCGGAATCAACCGACAAGACCGCTGAGGTATCCTCGAGATACACCGACAAGGTAATAACCGCGAAAACCGGATCCCCGGGACCTGCACGAAACCTTGGGGTGAAAAGCAGCGGCTCCGAGGTCATAGCATTCACCGATGCCGACACCATCGTCGCGGACAACTGGCTCTCCGAGATCGCAAGGATATTCGAGGATCCGAAGGTCGTCGGGGCGGGCGGCGTTCTAAGGCCCCTGGATGCGCGTCTCCTGGACAAAGTCATGTTCAAAATCAATTCGGACCTCTGGTACCGCTTTACCGCTGTTTTTGGCTTCTACCAGCTCGGAACACCGAACTGCGCCTATCGGCGGAATGCGTTCCTTTCAGCCGGGGGCTTCGATGAAAAGCTTTCCATGCTCGAAGACACCGAACTCTCGATACGGATGAAGAAATACGGGAAGATGGTCATAGACAAGAGGATGGTTGTTTATAATTCTGCCAGGAGGTTCAAGCAGGAAGGTTATATACGGGTTTTCCTGAGATACTTCAAGGAGTATGTACACCTCTTCATGGGCAAAGCAGTCAGCTCCAAGCATTTCGATACGATCAAACACTAACGAAAAAAGGGTCATGAAAAAGATACTGATATACATCAGCCCTGAAAGATACTCCAGCATCTTCGACCTCATCCTGGGATACGACGGCGGAGCCGACGTGGTCGTCCCATATTCAGACACCAGCCAGGAGGAGCTGATGGACGTCGTCTACTCCTGCGTCTTCACCCGCGGCTCGTCGGGTAGGAAGAATACGGCGATCTTCATCGGAGGCCCGGACGTGAACAAGGGAGAAGAGTTCATGAACGGTATCCTTGCTGTCTTTAAGGAGCTCGGCCAGGATTTCCGGGTTTCAGTCGCCGCCGACCCGCACGGCGCCCATACCACTTCCAGCTCTTGTGTCGTCAAGATAAAAGATTCACTGGGGAACTTGAAAGGGCTTAATGCGACCATTCTCGCAGGCACGGGCCCCGTCGGACAGAGCATCTCCATACTTCTGGCTAAAGAAGGCTGCAACGTCACCCTGACTTCTAGAAAGCTCTCGAAAGCGAAAAAGGTCTGCGGCACAATAAAGAAAAAATATGACGTCGACGTGATGCCCTTTGAAGCAAAGGACGAGAAGACGGTCGACAAATCAATATCGGACGCGGACATCGTCGTAGGCACCGGTCCCGAGAAGGTGATGCTCCTGCCGAAAAAAATATGGGCCCGTCACCAACGGATCAAGGTCCTCGCGGATGTCAATGCCGTGCCTCCTTACGGGATCGAGGGCGTCGTAGGAACTGACGACAGGAAGAGGACCGGCGACAGAGTCTCGATAGGAGCCCTTTCCATCGGGAGCCTGAAGATCAAGGTCCACCACCGGGTCGTCGAAAGATTGTTCGAGGAGAAAGGACAGGTCCTGGGACTGGAAGAGATATACAAAGTAGCGGAGTCTATTTCGAAACAACATCTCTGATCTCTTTCTTTTTTCTAAGGCTTTGAAATACGGCAAAAACTGCATAAAAACAAGATAAGCACAATATATTATTAGAAATGGGCAAAGCATCCGTCGAGAAATACAAGAGCCGCATCAGCGAAGTAGTCCTCGGAGCCACCGGGAAGGAAGGCGGGACCAGGAATAAAACGATCACCTTAGGCGGGGAAAGCGCTCCCGCGTATTATTATTCCGAGGGCCTGCCAAAGAACAAGCCAGCGATCTCTCACGACGTATTCGACATGCCTATCTCCCTTCCAGGCCACGTGCGCGAACACTTCCCTGGCGACGTCATGAACGACCCGGCAGAGTGGGCGAAGTACAGGGTCAAAAAATACAGCGCAGAGATGATAACCCTCCACATGGTAAGCACCGATCCCAAAGTCAAGGACACCTCAGTGAAAGACGCATGTAGGACGATCGAGAACGTTCTCCAGGCAGTGAAAGTCCCGCTCATTATCGGAGGCTCAGGAAACCCGGCGAAGGATCCCGAACTGCTGGAAAAGGCCGCGGAAGTATGCTCCGGCGAACGCGTCCTTCTTTCGTCGGTCGATCCGGACATGGACTACAAGCGCGTCGCCTCGGCTGCGCTAAAGCACGGCCACGCGCTCATGCCCCTGATACCCATGAACCCTGACGAGATGAGGAGATTCAACAAAACCCTGATCAGGCTGGGCCTTTCAAGGGAAGACATCGTGATGGACCTCTTCACCGGAGGCGTCGGCTACGGGATAGAGTACACCGTCTCCGCGATGGAACGATGCAGGCTTGCCGGACTCCGCGGGGACGTATTCCTCGGAGTGCCCATAGCTTCCGCAACCTCCAACGCATGGTCCGCCCGCGAGGCATGGATGAGGAACGACGCATGGGGGCCTCGCGAACTGCGCGGGCCGCTGTGGGAATCGACCACCGCCGAGATAGCGCTGCTGTCGGGCGCCGACATTTTCATGATGCTGCATCCGAGGGCCATCGCCGCCCTTGAAGAGATAATAGGATATCTGCACTATCCAAAGTGCGGGGACAGGTACTGAAATGGCCAGAGCCACCGCCTTACAGGTTTGCAGGCGCCTGCCGAAAAAAGACTGCGCCAAATGCGGCGTAAAGACGTGCATGTCTTATGCGATACAGTTAACCAACAGGCAAAAGACCTTAGAAGACTGCCCTATCCTTTCCCCAGGACAAAAAAAGAAACTCATAGAGCTGTTGACGCCCGCTGTCCGGACAGTATTGATCGGCAGCGGCAAAAACTCGATAAATATAGGCGGTGAGGAAGTCTTATACAGGCACGAGCTGCGCTTCTACACCCAGACGGCTTTGTTCATTGAAGTAAACGATCATATGT
>CAIYYO010000320.1 GCA_903930485.1 Methanobacteriota archaeon | reverse complement strand
TCATGCTCGCGGCCTACCAGGCGGGAAAGGTCGACCGCGCCCTTCTCGGGGAGGAATTCAGCTGGTGGCTCTCGGACGCCAAGCTCCAGGCCGCGTCTCTGAAGCTCAAACCCTACGGCGAGCCGACGAAGGCCGACCTCGAATCCACGAACGAGCGCGGCGGCATGGAGGTCTCGATCGTCCGCTTCACTTTCGCCAACGGAGTATTGCGGGGGGCGATGTACCGTACGCCGGACGGGAAAATCCAGCAGTTCTTCGTGTCGAAGATATAGGCCTCGGAAGTCACGAGGCCGCGTGGTTTTCGCCCGAAAAGCCCGGGTCTAGGGCTTTTTTTTCTTGGCCCCCGGATTATTTTCGTATCCCCTAAATCTGGACCCGGCCGGGCCCTCGAACACTAAATGCTGTGGATTTTTAACGCCCCCGGGCCCCAGGGGTCCGTACGGGGGGAATTCGCTGGCACACGGGGGCTTGACAACGGTATCTTATTGACTTATTTTTAGATCAGCCTTGGATGAATTTTTGAAGAGAGGACCCGACTAGCCGTCTCTTTCGCCTTGTCTTTTCTTCGGTCATTTTCCCAAGGCGAGCCTTGCACAGAAGGAGGCCGCTATGCGGAAAAGAAATCTTCAAAAAGCCGTCGTCCTGGTCGTCTGCTTCGCTTTCCTGGGGCTTTCGGCATCCGGCCTCTCGGCCGCGACCACCTCGCAACAGCCTGCCAAGTCCGGCTTCTTCAGCATGCTCCTCAAGTACCCCGCTCAGTGGCTGGTCGCCCTGTTCCCCGGCCTGCGCAACATCATCAACCCTCCTCAGCCCACCCAGGTTCAGCCGCCCACGTCGAGTTCTAGTAAGGCGATAAAAACCACCGGCACGATCAAATCCATTAGACTGAGCGGCGGAGATTAATTAAGCATCTTCAATATTTTATAACTAACTGATTATATTAACATAAAGTCGTCTTGCTTATAAAGTGGTGTTTCCCCCCCAACATTAATTCACCCCTTTAATCACCTCCCACGGCTATTGAGAAATCGGCATGTTCTGTTAGGTTAGCTGCATGGATATTTTTATCCGTCTAATCGGGAGGCAAGGACAGGAATCTGCCATTTCCAACGAAGAAAGTCGACTGTTCAGAGCCTCGTTCGTCTCAATATCCATTTTAATCCTGCTAATCACACCTTTATTGAGCTCCAATTATGTTTTTGAATACTCAGGTAGATCCCTTTTATATCAAACTGCAAAACGCGAGAGAGAGGCCGGACACTTCAAAGATTCTATTCAACTATTTCAAAAATGCATATCCATTGTTAAGAATGATAGAGAACTTCAATTGGACTGCATTTTGAACTTAGCAGTTTTGTATTGGAACACGGGGGACCTAAAGGTATCAAGGAGCTACTATTATCAGGCTATCAACTTAGCGAATGACCTTAAATTAGGAAATATTCAAAGGATAGCCTCGTTAGCCATTGAGATTCACGACCTTTATCAGGAGGGGAAAACTCTCCGCTTAGCTGAGGAGTATCAGAAATCAATTCAGTCATTTGATAAAGCCATTTTGCTGGCAAAAGAAATTGCGAGCCCCGAATTTGAACTAAAATGTCTTCGCCTACTGAGTCTCAGCTATTGGGAACTGGGTGATTTTAGCAAGTATTATCAACTTAATCATGCTGCACTCAATCTCGCTGAAAAGTTGCATCACAATAAAGAGAAGGGCAGATGTCTTAACAATCTCGCCGCTTATCACAGCAAATTTGACAATTATATTTCTGCTCTTTCTGCCTACGAAAAATCGCTCACCATCGCAACAGATGAGAATAATATGGAGGATATGGCAGACACCCTACTCAATATCGGCGGAATATGGGCAGATTTAGGTGATTACGAAAAAGCCGTTGAATATATAAAACGAGCTCTGGAAATAGATTATAACCTGGGGATTAAACCTAACATAGCTAAAGACCTTAACAATATGGGAATAGCGATAAGGCTGAAGGGACTTGCCAATGAAAATGCTGGAAACCTCGAAGAAGCGAAGGATACGTTCCTCCGAGCCTTGAGAATTGCAGAAGAGGTTGGGGATCGGATACTTGAGATTCAGGTGCTGAATAATGTTGGTTCCATCTATGCCGACCTGTCCCAGTACAGCGATG
>CAIYYO010000319.1 GCA_903930485.1 Methanobacteriota archaeon | reverse complement strand
TTTGACCGCGCTGCTGCCCCAAAGGCTTCCTCCTGCTTTCAATTTAGTTTCCTCAAAAAAATGTTATCTATTCTATCCCTTGTAATCCTTGAAAGGCTTTAAAATAGCCTTAGCCCTCCTAATCCCGTTCAAGAGCTTATGCGTCCTGTCCTGCATCTCAAGCACGCCGAAAGAGACGCCGTCAAGGCTGTCCTTCATCGATTCCTTAAGCCCCTCGTCGGTTATCTTCTTGTTGACCTCGTCGGAAAGGCCCGTAATAGACGTATTGAGCTCCGTGACCTTGCTGCACAAAGCCTCCATCTCGTGCTGCAAAAGCTCCAGGTCGTTCTCAAGGTCTTCGGCTATCTCCTTGTTCCTAAGCCTCTCGGCCTTGGTCCTGGTGTATGCCGCGACCATGGCGTCATAGGTGTCCCTCTCCACCATCACGATGTCCGGGTTCTCTCCCTTCATTTACTTGCCTCCCTCCTGGGTCTGGATCATCTTCCCCCAGTAGTTCCTGATGACCTCCTCATACTGGACCGGGTCCTGATCCGCCGAAGTCCCGGCCGACTCGACCTGGTCCGGCGTCTGGTAAGTGTTTGACGAATCGGCGCCGCCGATGGTCTTCACGTCTATCCCTCCGCCGTATTCCGGATGGATCTCCATCCTGCCTTCCTGATAGGGGGCGGCTTTGGCGGTCCCCGGCGGTGCGGCGTCGCCGTAAAGCTGGCTGTTCGAGCTCGTCGCAGCGCCCCCGCCGGGCATCGGCGCACCGCTTCCCACAGGCTTGTAGCCGGGCTTATTCCCTACCCCGCTGCCAGGGAGCTTCTTCTTCTCCTCGGGATTGGTAAAACGCTTGCTGCTCTCGCCGTTCTTGTCCAGGCCGTTGGACATGGACTCGCTTCCGTTGGCATTGCTCCCGTCGCCTGAATCCGTGACAAGCCCTGCCTTCCTCAAAACGTTCTTCTGGAAATCAAGGCCTATCTGGTAGGCGTTTATGAAATTGATGGACAAAAGCCCGAAGAGCAGGAATACGATCGTGAAGATCCTGAGAGCCGCGGCCCTCTTCTCGAAGAAGGCTGAAGAGTATATATCGTCGAGTTTCCTGGAGACGTCGGTCACAAGCCTCTGAACGATCAGGTTCGACTGCTCACGGTTATCGTAAGCGGTCTGGAGCCTCTCGTCGAGGCCGGGGTACCTGCTCGTGATCCTTGCCATCGTCCGGTCGTCGCGCAGCACGAGCCCCCATTTGACCAGGAGGTAGAGCATGCTCGGGATCGCTGCCAGATGGACGTTCCAGCCCGCGAGCGTCAGCAATATCGCAAAAAAGATGTAGACTGCAATGGTGTCCAGCAGCACCATGAAGAACTTGAGCCTTACCATGGCCTTCCGGGCTTCCTTGATCTTCGGGGACACAAAGTCTTTCATCTTTTCAATAGCTGAAGGCTCTCAACTCGGTCGCATCGATGCTGTTCTTGAGGGCGGCTATCTGGGAATTTATGTTGCTGACCTCGGATTTGATATCCTGCAGGTC
>CAIYYO010000318.1 GCA_903930485.1 Methanobacteriota archaeon | reverse complement strand
CCGATCTTATTATCCCGACCTCGGTTCCGATGATGTATTCGCGGGCGTTGTTTTCCTTCGCGTATTTCAGCATATTGCCAGTGGATAAGGCCGCGTCGGCCAGTTTTATCACCTGCGGAGTGCATTCCGGATGCACAATGACCATTGCCCTCGGATGCTCCTTCTTGGCCGTGAGGATGTCCTCGGGCTGGATCTTCACGTGGGTGGGACAGTAGCCGTTCCAGAGTATCAATTTTTTATCGGTCTTAGACTCGACGTACTGGCCGAGGTATTTGTCCGGGACGAAGATCACCTCATCCTCGTCCAGCGAATTCACGACCTCTACCGCGTTCGACGAAGTGCAGCACACGTCGATCTCGGCCTTCACGTCTGCGGTCGAGTTGATGTAGGCGACGCATGCGGCTTCGGGGTGTTTCCTTCTGAGCCCTCTCACGTCCTCGGCAGTTATCATGTTCGCCATCGGGCATCCGGCGTCAGGGTCCGGTATGAGCACTATTCTGTCAGGCGAAAGGATCGACGCGGTCTCGGCCATGAATCTCACCCCGCATAATACGATGACGTCGGCCGTACTCTTAGCGGCCTTCTGGGCGAGCCCGAGCGAATCGGCGACGTAATCCGCTATCTCCTGCACCTCAGGCCTCTGGTAATTATGCGAGAGGATCACAGCGTTCTTCTCCTTTCTGAGCCGGTTTATCTCTTGAGTAAGGTCTTCCATTTCGCCGTGGTTAGAATATTTTAACCGTTGTTAAAGAATCAGAACCAGGGCTCAGGCGTTCACCCTGTGCCCTGAGTCGTTACGGGAGACGCGGCGCATCCCGCCCCGGTGCTCGCGTTCGGGCTCATAAAAACACGGCCTCCGGCCGACGTATTCGGGACGATGCCGCATCCGCTTCCGCCCTGCGGGTGGCCGTATTCGGCATCTATCGCGGCTTTGATCTCTTCCTTGGTTTTGTTCTGCGCGACAAGGCTTTTTATCCTCAAGGCTTCATTGATGCATGTCGGGCACCCGGATCCATGCTGGTCGAAGCTCCCGTTAATTTCCGTGAAGCAGTCGATAACTCCCCTGTAATGGACCCTGTCGTCTGTCAGGCCCTGCATGCAGCCGCAGTAGCAGTTGACTCCCGTCAATGCGTCGGGATTTTCCCGGGCGTAGAGGTATGCCTCCTTTATTTCTGGGGTTTTCAGGGCATAATCAGGCAGGGTTGTCACTGTTTTTGTCGTGCCCTGGTTTTGGTTTCCTGAGTTGAGGCAGCAGGCTGTCAGCAGTATGATAATAAACATTGACGTGGACAAAATTCCATGGTTGTTTTTTGGTTTCATTTTTTTTGTTTGAGCGACTCGTCGCCGTCTTTGAAGCCGGCCTCGATGTGAGACCCGTCGCAGAAGGGCTTGTTTGCGGATTTCCCGCAGCGGCACAAGGTCATGCGGTTCCTTGTCTCGTATTTCGTTCCATCTGTAGACGCGAGAAGGATTCCGCCTTTCAGCCAGACGGGGCCGCTTACTTTCTTGATCGGGTCCTCGACGAGGCTTATCGATTGCTCGAACTTGTGCTCGAAGGGTTCGCCGGTCCTTTTGTCGCATGCCACGAGCCTACTCGAGGGGCAGTCGCATGCTTCCTGTATCGCGGTCTTTTTGCATTCCGGGTCGTTCGACCTTTCTGTGAGGTCCCATGTGCCGCCTCTGCGGTGACAGAAACGTCCCCTTGCGCAGAGGCTCTCGGCGTCGTTCAGGACGAGGGCCGGTCCGTTTATCTTCTCTGCCTGTTCGGAATATTTTTTACGGCTGGCGGTCTCGGTTCCGTCGAATCCTGTTTTAGCATGAGATCCGTCGCAGTACGGCTTACTTTTCGAGTCTCCGCACCGGCAAAGCGCGTAT
>CAIYYO010000317.1 GCA_903930485.1 Methanobacteriota archaeon | reverse complement strand
TTCCCGTTCAAGAAGGCAAAGAAATAATCTATTCAAGGCCTAGCGTCGTGTTTCTCCATCTGCTCAAGTATTATCCTGTGAACATTCTCCGGGTCCGGGACGTCCAAAATGTTCAGCTCTATATCAGGCCCCCCGGACGTATCGAGATATATGTCTCCCATGTTCACTAATCGCTCGCTTATGCTCTTGCTCAATTTTACATCCTGTATCTTGTCGTACTGGACGTAGACGAGCTTCTTGGAAAAGACCCCAGTCCTCTTGACAACCCGAAAATTCGTCAAAAAGTACCGAACAGAGTAATGATCCATGATAAGCCCTATAGAGAAAAAAATCCCTGCCGGGAAACACACGACTGTAAGCAGGTTGATGATTATCCTGAACAACCCGGAGATATTCTCGATCACGGCATAGGTGTAAAGAGAAACGGAGCCGGCTATCGCAAGAACCGAGATAATTATCATTATCAACTCCGAATACCAGACCCTGGTCGCGGATAACAGGATCTCTTCGTCCGGGAGGAGGTCTTCAGCCTTCAGATCGGTCAAGCCCTCGAAAAAACGGTTGATTGGTCCGAGCATTAATAGGAATTAGTAGGGCGTGTATAAATCCGTTATTTTCCTGAGTTTTCCGTTATCAATTTATAAATCTTCTGCGGGCCCGGAACTCCGTGCAATACCATCTCTATTCCAGGTGTTCCGGCGGTATCAAGGTAAATATTACCCGCATCCAGGATGCGGCCGAGGAAACTTTGGCTTAGTCGGATGTCCTGTATTTTGTTGTACGGGATATTTTCCAAATAAGTAGAAAGAATGCCTCTTTTCTTCGACACGCCTGAACCTGTTATTGTATATGCCGTCGTATAATGCCTCATAAACGCCATGATGAAGAGGGCTAAGGCTAAGAGGCCCAATATCCAGGCGAATGGACTGGCCGAGCCGAGAAGATCATAAGAGGGGATGAAGAATGCTATGACTGTCAGGACGAAAGCAGTTAAGACCAGTTTCGATTCATGGAACTAGGACGGATAAAATTTTTGATTGATCTCTTGACGGGGTTTTTCCTCATTGCCTGATGGAGACTGGCCTGCCACTAAATAAACTAGGGAACGGCCGGTTAAAACGCATTGATTAAATAAACGGTGCCTGCCCTGAACTTGCAAGAATCGAGATGATGTCGTCCATGAAAACGCTGTCTGCACGCTGATATAAAGGCTTAATCTATATAATGGCAATAGACGTTATCCATTTATTGGCATGAGAACAAATGAATAGACATTCAGAATACTGAACATAAATGAAAACGTTTGTAGTCATACCCGCCTACAACGAGGAAAAGACAATCGGCCGCGTTGCATCGGAGGCGCGCAAATACGCCGACGAAGTCGTTGTAGTGGACGACCACGGCAAAGACCTGACGAGCGAGAAGGCAAAGGAGGCCGGCGCGATCACGGTACGGCTGGTAGTCAATATGGGTGCGGGGTTTGCTACGCGGGTGGGCTGCGACATAGCGGTGCAGAGGGGTGCGGACGTGATAGTCACGCTCGACGCGGACGGCCAGCACGACCCTGCGGACGTTCCCCAGCTGGTAAAAACCCTCGAAGATGAGCGGCTCGACATAGTCTTCGGCTCAAGGCCGCGGAACGAGGCGATGCCTTTTGTAAAGAAGGTGGGTAACTTCGGTCTTTCCCTCATCGCGTCGACGCTTTTCAGAATAAGGATAACCGACAGCCAGACAGGATTCCACGCATTCACCAAAGAGGCGTATCCGAAGCTAAGGTGGGAGTCGTCGCGCTACGGCGTCGTTTCCGAGTTCGTGGTGAAGACCGCGAAGGCGCGTCTGAGATTCAAGGAAGTAGAAGTGAAGACAATCTATACTGGCAAAGTGGGCGGCATGCGCAAGAGAGACGCGGTGAAGTCGGTCTGGAAAATGCTTTGGTGGAGGGTACGGTGATGTTCGAATTAAGACCCGCCCCAGTCCTTGGGATATTGTTCGGCCTGTTTATGCTCCTCCTGACATATTGGATGTACAAGAAGAAGCGGCTGCCATTGGGCGTATCCCTAATATGGTTCATTCTATGGCTGGGGTTTATCGCCGGCATACTTTTGTTCGACCAGATGGAGTATATTTCAGGTACCTTATTGAGGATACCTGTCTTTGACTTCTTTCTGTACATGTCCATACTCGTACTGTTCATGATAGCATTTCTGGAATATAACGAGATAAAAGCGAATCAGAAAAAGATAGACAAAATAGTCGAAGGTATCGCATTACATGATGCGGAAGGATTGCAAGGAGAAAAAAAATGAAGG
>CAIYYO010000316.1 GCA_903930485.1 Methanobacteriota archaeon | reverse complement strand
CATCCTGTTATGAAATGCGTCGTATATGTAGTACAGCCTTTTATCGGTGGGATGGGCGAGGTTGTCAATTATAACCTCCATATCCCTTTCGCCCATGCCGGAGAAACCAACCTTCCCTATGTCCAGGGAGCGTATCGCTTTCTGAAGAGCTTCTTCAAAGGTCCTTCCTATGGCCATCACTTCGCCTGTCGACTTCATCTGAGTTCCGATGTGCTTGTCTGCGTCCTTGAATTTGTCGAAGGGCCAGCGCGGGATCTTCACCACGATATAGTCGATGGATGGCTCGAATGACGCCGGGGTCTTCTTCGTAATGGAGTTGGGTATCTCATCCAAGGTCTTTCCTATCGCAATCTTTGCGGAAACCCGCGCTATCGGATAACCGGTAGCCTTGGATGCGAGGGCGGACGATCTGGAAACCCTGGGATTCACTTCGATCACTACGTATTCCCTTGTCACGGGATGCATTGCGAATTGTATGTTGCATCCTCCTTCTATTCCAAGGGAGCGTATTATCTTTACCGATGCGTTCTTGAGTACGGAGTTGTCTACGTCGCTCAAAGTCTGGGCCGGAGCGACGACGATGCTTTCTCCTGTGTGTATCCCCACAGGATCGACGTTCTCCATGCTGCAGATTATGATGCAATTATCCAGGCGATCACGAATCACTTCGTATTCCAGTTCGCACCATCCGGCTACGGATTTTTCGATTAGGACCTGGTGTATCATGGAGAGCTGCATTCCGTGGCTTGCAATCTTTTCCAATTCTTCCTCATTGTTCGCTATTCCTCCACCCCCTCCGCCGAGGGTGTATGCAGGCCGTATTATCACGGGGTAACCGATCTTTCTCCCGGCGTCGATCGCTTCGGAAATGGATGTTGCCGCCTTGCTCGGAGGGATGGGCTCGTTTATCTCCTTCATGAGTCCTGCGAACGCGTCCCTGTCTTCTCCTTTCTGTATGGTCTCGATGGGTGTTCCCAGGACTTTGACGTCGTACTCCTTGAAGACCCCCATGACTGCTAGTTCAGATGCCAGGTTCAGTCCGGTCTGTCCGCCCATTGTAGGAAGGATGGCGTCCGGCCGCTCTTTGGCTATTATCTTCTTGATGATCTCTGGGGTCAGGGGTTCAATGTAAGAGATGTCAGCGACGTCGGAGTCGGTCATTATCGTTGCAGGGTTGGAGTTTACCAGGACGGTTTTAATTCCTTCCTCACGCAGCGAGAGGCAGGCCTGGCTTCCGCTGTAGTCGAATTCAGCGGCCTGGCCTATCTGTATGGGGCCGGAGCCTATTATAAGAACTTTTTCTATTCTCTGCATCCAAAAATATTAGAACTGGGCGGATTTAAATCACCTAAAATCACCGGGTTTAATAGTCCTCAAAATAAATATTAATCAGGAATAAAATGAAACGAATGATTATGTTTGCGGCCATCTTACTGCTTGAGGCCTCTTTTTGCACTGCTCTTCCGATAGGAAAATCCCCTTCGCATGATTCTGTTGCCAGGCTTGGAAACGCCAGCAGCCGGGAAAATATGTTTTTTTCCGGCAAGAAGGTGACTGAATCTATTTACATGAATGCGTATTTTACAATATACCAGGACATGATCTCAGATAATGGCAGATTTACATCCGACGAATTGTCCGACGTAATAGACTATTACATGTCAAATGACAACCTCCAAAAAAACCTAAACTCCCTTGGCGCAAGGTCCAACGAACGTATAAGCGACATACTTAAAAAAGCGGGCGCGAACTACGGCGCAGGCGATTACTGCTACATGGCGTATTCTGCCAATTCAGAGATATGCTGCGTGGACGCGTCGAGCAATCCTGATGAATGCTATCCTGCAACCGTTTGCCAGGGCGGCAAATGCGAGGAAAACGGGGGAAGCGGCTG
>CAIYYO010000315.1 GCA_903930485.1 Methanobacteriota archaeon | reverse complement strand
GGCGGAGATTGGCAGAAGGCGGTCTGGGCGGTGGGCCCGGTTAACTTCGCGATCGGAGATTTTGTCAATGCGTTGATCAACTTCGTGATAATCGCGGCCGTGGTGTTTCTGATAGTCAAGACGGTCATGCGCGAGAAGGACGCGACCAAGAAGATCTGATCAAGGCGTATATCCCTTTTATCTTTTCTTTCCTTATTCTTTCTTGATGGGCAAGAGGGCTTTGTTTATTTGCTTTATACCGGCCGTTATCGCCGGCCTTTTCATGGGGTTATTCATTAATTATTTTCCGACCATTGTTTCATGGAACGGGGGCGTCAATGCGTCCGCAGGCGATGCGAACTCTACGAAACAGGCTGGCGGCGAACTGAATACCCTGCTGGCAGGGGATAACGGGAGCTGGCTTATAGCGTTCGTCTTCATCCTGATGATCCTTGCCGTGCTCAGGATTGTTTTCGGCGTCAAACTCGCTTATCTTGTTTCGGCTTTGTTCAGTTATATGGGGATGGTCCTCATAGTTGGAGGTCCGAGTTTCATCGGCTGGATGTATCTTTTTTTCGGCGGGGCTTTTAGCCTTGTCTCCATGGACTAGCGGACCGGCTCTATTTCTTGTATCCCATCTCGGCGAGCGGCTTTTTCTTGAGCGGCGGCACCTTCTCGTTCCCGTCGAGGGGAGGCATCGGCCTCGCATATCCTTCATGGCCGATCTCGTCTATGACTTTTATCATCAGCTCCTTGTCTGATTTCTTTCTCATGCTGGCCGATGAGAATATGAACAGTTTGATTATCTCGGAGACGTGGCCCCTTTCGGTCTGTAGTATGTGGAAGTAGTGGTCCAATTCCTCAAGGCTTCTGAACCCGTAGGTCACTATGTGAGTAACGTCTCCTTCAGGTACGCGATAGAAGTTTATTATGTGCGGGCCTTTTATCCTCTGGTTTATGTCTTCTTCGGTGAGTATGGTTTTTCGCGCCTCTGTCGTGAATTTGAACATGGCGAGGGCCATTATCTTGATGCCTATCCGTTCATAGTCGATGCTCGTCGAGTAGCCCTGTATTATGCCCTCGGTTTCGAGTTTCTTTCTTATCTTTCCGACGGCCTGAGGCGTGATGGCGAGCATCCGGGCTATTTCGGCATCCGAGGTTCGGCCATTTTCTATGAGCAACTTGAGGGTCTTTTTCTCGTTCTTAGTTAGTTTCATATTGTAATTTATTATGGAACGGAGGTTTAAAAGATAAACCAGCAGTATTTATTCATGTCATACGCTATATTAATCGATCAACATGAAACAAACGATGCCCGTATTCTGGGGATGCACCTTCACCCACAATTACCCGTTCCTAATAAAAAGCACGAAAGCCTTACTGGACTCCCTAGGCGTCGAACCCGCGGAAGTAAAGGAGTTCGGATGCTGCCCTGACCCGATTTATATCCGGGCTTACGGGAAGGAATCATCCCTTTGCCTTTCGGCGAGGAACCTGGCGCTCGCACAAAGGCATGGCAAAAGGCTCCTTGTGGCCTGCAACGGGTGCTATAACGTCCTGCACGGTGCCCAGGAAGAGCTTGAGAACCCGATGACACGAGCCGAGATAAACTCGACGCTCCCGCAGGGAACGAAATACAACGGAGGACTCCAAGTAGTTCACTTATTAAACCTGCTTAATGCAAAGAACCCCATCATCAAATCCCTCGTGAAAAAACCCCTGAAGGGCATAAAAGTTGCAGTACATTACGGCTGCCACGCGATATACCCGCCGGCAGTCTCGAGCGACGACCCCAGGGATCCGAGGTCGATGGACGACCTCGTGACTGTGACGGGAGCGACAAGCGTCGATTACGAGAGCAAGGTGGATTGCTGCGGCATACCGGTTATCTCTTTCGACAAGGAGGAAGGCGACGCGATGCTCCTGAAAAAGCTTGCAGACATCAAAAAGGCAGGCGCAGACTGCGTCGTCACCGCGTGCCCGGCCTGTTTCATGCGCTTCGACATGCTTCCACCGGAACTGAAGGAATACGCGATACCTGTCTTGCATATCAGCGAGTTGCTATGCCTCGCATTAGGCGTGCCTCCGGAAAGTTTGTTCCTGGAAGGTCACGCGACCAAAACGGACGACTTAATGAAAAAGATAGGCATAGGCCCTTCAGAGGATGGGATAAGGATCGCAAAATGCTTCGACAGAAGCGAACTCGAAAGCCACTGCGAGGCCTGCCGCGAGGAATGCACTGCAGCCGTCAGCACGCGCAATACCGACAAGCCTTTCGACCCGATAGCGCCCGTGGATGCGCTGCTCGAAGGCCGGCTCGACGAGGTGTTAAAGGGCGGCGCCATCTGGAGGTGCCTGCAGTGCGGTAAATGTGAAGAACGTTGCCCGAACAACATCGGCCTGAAAGATTTTTACGCAAAGCTGCGCGAGATGGCTTTGGCCGAAGGGGTCACTCAAAGGACGATAGACGAGAAGGTCAAGATGCTCGAAGAGACCGGTTACGGGATGCCGAAAAGGGCAGGGGTCAGAAAGAGGATGGGCCAAGATGCGGCTCCGGACATCGATTCCGGAGAGATAAGGAAGATACTCGACAACGTTCGAAGCAGGAGGAAAAAATGAAAAAAAGTTTGACCAAAAGTTTCACGGAGCTTCCCAGGGAAAGGGAGCTTTCAGCATGTGGCATTGCGGGACTCTTCAACCTGGACAAGAAGATGGTTTCCGGAGAGCCTATCGCGAAGATGATGGCCACGATGGAGGAGAGGGAGAACGGCCTCGGCGCCGGGTACGCTGCATACGGATTATTTCCCAAGCTCAAGGAGTATTATTGCCTCCAGTTGATCATTGACGACGAGGAGGCCAAGAGAGCAGTCGAGGAATTCCTAAATAGTTATACCGACATCGTGAAGGATGAGGAGGTTTCTGTGAAGAAAGGAGTCCTTAAAGAATATCCAATCGTCTGGCGGTTCTTCGTCAGCCCGAGGGACGAAAAAGTCAGCCCCGACGACACCATGAAGGACATAATGATGCACATCAACTGCTCCATCAAGGGGGCTTTCTGCCTCTCAGGCGGGAAAGACATGGCAGTCTTCAAGGGCAACGGCTGGGCGACTGAGATAGCCGAGTTCTACCAGATAAAGGACATCAAGGCATTCATGTGGTCTGCGCATTCCCGTTTCCCCACGAACACGCCTGGATGGTGGGGCGGCGCGCATCCGTTCTCGCTCCTGGGGCATGCGGTCGTGCACAACGGGGAGATCACTTCATACGGGACGAACGTGAACTACCTGAAGGAATTCGGCTACGAATGCAAGCTCCTGACCGATACCGAGGTGCTGGCCTATATCTACGATTACATCGCGAGGAAGTGCAACTACCCGGAGAAGATCGCCTCGAGGATAGCGATGATGGCGCTTGCGCCTCCTTATTGGAAGGACATAGACTTGATGACGCCCGAGAAAAAGAAGTGGGCGACGAACATCAGGATAGCCCACAGGAAGGCGATGGCCAACGGGCCGTTCAGCATCATAATCACCACGGATATGCCGAAGCCCACTATGATAGGGCACTCGGACAGGAAGAAGCTGAGGCCGATGATAGCCGCGCTTTCCGAGGACGGAAAGACCTTTTATCTCGCAAGTGAGCTTAACGCGATACATACGATAGACAGGAACGTGAAATACTGGCAGCCCGACCCGGGCAAGCCGGTGATAGCGTCTCTGGGAGACCCAATCATTACAGGAACGAAGGATCCCTTGGAGGGACTTGAGTTAGCGTAAAAAAAGATAAAATGCAAGCACAGGACAAGACCATCCCGAGGTTCAAGACCAGCATCGATTACGACAAATGCATAAAGTGCGGCCGGTGCTCGGTGAACTGCCCGTTCGGAGTCATAGAGTTCGACAGGGAGCAGAAGAAGCCCGTCATAGTAGACACCAGTAAATGCGTTGCATGCCAGAGGTGCGCAGTCTACTGTCCCGGAGAAGCGATATCGATAGAAGAGTATCCTGTTGCCTATGCGCCGCATGCCAACTGGACGCCGTGGCATATCCGCGCAATATCCGAGCAGGCAAGGACCGGCGGGGTACTGGCCACTGGAATGGGCAACGACCGCAGCTATCCGATAGTATTCGACTACCTCGTCTGGGACGCGTGCCAGGTTACGAATCCGTCCATTGACGCGCTCCGGGAGCCGGTCGAGACCAGGACGTTCCTTGGGAAGAAGCCGAAGAACCTGTCGATAAAAGAAGTGAACGGGAAATACGTGATGGACGACATCTACCCGAACGTGATGCTGTCGACGCCGTTAACCGTAGGCCACATGTCCCTGGGTTCCATCAGCTACAACGCGTATACTTCAATACTGAGGGCGGTTTCAGAGGTCGGCACCCTTTACGGAACGGGCGAAGGAGGCCTCCACCCAAGCCACCAGGCCTACAAGAAGAACACGATCAGCGAGGTCGCGTCCGGAAGATTCGGCGTGTCTCCGGATTATCTCTACGGCGCGGCGATCGAGATAAAGATCGGACAGGGCGCGAAGCCCGGCCACGGAGGACAGCTCCCGGGGGAGAAGGTCACGCAGCTCATATCCGACACGCGCGGGATACCGCTCGGAACCGATGCGCTGTCGCCTAATCCGCAGCACGACATCTACTCGATCGAGGACCTTAAGACGCTCATAGCGGCTCTGCACGAAGCCACGGAGTACTCGGTGCCGGTGGGGGTCAAGGTCGCGGCAGTCAACAACATCGCGCCGATAGCTTCAGGGATTGTGAGAGCCGATGCGGATTTCATCACCATAGACGGATTCAGGGGTTCCACAGGCGCCGCGCCTAGGGTGATACGCGACAACGCGGGAATACCCATAGAACTCGCGGTCGCGTCCGTGGACCAGCACCTCAGGAACGAAGGCATTAGGCACCAGATAACACTGATTGCCGGCGGAAGCCTGCGCTCGTCTTCGGATCTGGTAAAGATAATAGCCCTCGGCGCGGACGTCGGGATGATAAGCACTGCAGTACTCGTTGCGATGGGTTGCAAGCTGTGCCAGCAGTGCCCGACAGGGAAATGCGCATGGGGCATCGCAACAGGTAACCCGATGCTGGGGAAACGAATAGACATAGACTGGGCGAGCAAGAGGGCAGCGAACCTGCTCCGCTCATGGACCGCCGACCTCGACGAGGTGCTGGGCGCAATGGGCATCGACGCAGTCGACAGCCTCGTAGGCAACAGGGACCGGCTGAGATACATAGGGCCCAACCCGCACGAGGCAAAGATACTCGGAGTACAGCACGCAGGGTCGCGGGTAGAGATAGGGGGCGAATGAAAATGGACCAGCAGAAAAAGTTCACAATAGACGCAGAGCCGCAGGGAAAAAAACTCCATCACAAAGAGCTTAACGAAAAGATCCGCAAGGCCATAAAAGACGGTCATACGTGGATCACCTTAAACAACGTCAGCGGGCAGCGGTTCATCGGCGCCGGGATAAAGGAAAAGGTCACGATAGAGGTCTACGGAGACGCCGGCCTGGATACCGGCGTGTTTTCCGAAGGCCCGACGATCATAGTACACGGCAACTCCGAATACCTCCTCGGCAACACCCTGAACGGCGGAGAGCTGGTGGTCTACGGCGACTCCTGGGACATAACGGGCATGGGCGCCCGCAGCGGGAAGATATTCGTCATGGGCGAAGGCGGTTCCAGGATAGGGATACACATGAAGGAGTTCAAGGACAAACGACCGGTCATCGTCTACGGCGGAAGGGTGAAGCAGTACCTGGGCGAATACATGGCCGGCGGCATAATCGTCGTCCTCGGCCTGGATTACAGTAATGCCATAATCGACCCAAAGAAACCAATATCGAAGGACAACATCGACCCGAAGAAGATAAAAGAGCACCAGGGCGACATAGTCCAGTCATACCTCGGAGCAGGCATACACGGCGGAGCCATCTACGTGAGAGGAACAGTTCCGGACAAATACCTTGGGATCTATGCAGTAAAGGAAGAATTCACGGAATCCGACAAGGAAACGCTTAAGCCAATCCTGGAAAGGTACTCTGAATTATTCAACACCCCAGAGGATCTGCTCTGGAAGAATGGCTACACAAAGGTCAGGCCGATATCGTCGAGACCATTCGAGAAAGTGTATAACTCGACGCCGATTTGATATCGAGGGCTGTTTTTTCAGGCACCGACGGTCTCGCAGGATTGTAACTCCTGTTTCGTTATCGTTCTCTTGGCCCCGGAAAGCCCGTAGTCGTAAACAGACATTATATCTTTGCCGGTCTTCAGGTCTACGGTTTTTACTATTCCGAACGGCATCTCGCTGCTGACCCAGACCTCGACGTCTTCCGTTATGTGTTTGACGATGGGAACCGTTTTGCCGGTGGGAGTCGTGTAGCCGTAAGAGCTGGCCGCCGTAGGCCCGTATCCCGCAGGCGTTTTGTCTCCTCCGGGCGAGGGAACGTCGGCGGAAAAACTCTTTACGTCAAGGCATAGGACCTTGTCCTGGAACTTACCGGCATACTTCACTATCTTTTGCGTCGAGGAGTCGACCCATACCTGAAAGCTGCCCATCGAATCCAAGCCGTTGCCGGACTTCATCTCAAATACGTTTGCTGAGACGCCGTCAATCGAATCCGTTCCGATATATTCCATCCTCTGCCTGATGCTGCCTGAACTGGTGCTTATGTCGTATTCGACCCATTGCCCAGGCTCGGCCTCCATGAAACCAGTATACGTCGTTCCCGGACTAGTCGACGATGTGGCTGAAGCCTGACCCGGCCCTGCCGGATTGCCGGTGCAGGCGCTGAACAGAAGCGCGCCTAAGAGCGCTCCAGAGAGCAAAACAAAAAGGTTTTTTCCTTCCATTTATTCTCTCAACCGGAAGCCCAGGCAATTATCAAACGCAAGACGTCGCTGACTGAGGCATTTCCCGCCGCCCACTGACCGATGAAACTGATTATTTCGCCGACTTCCACCTTACCGCAAGGCTCATTGTCGCCCAGCATGATGCACGACGAGGCAGGCATGTAGGTCAAATTGATCACCTGCACTCGGTGGTTGCCCGAATCCACGACGAACAAGGTAGAATTCCATACATCAAGCCCGCGCGGGTTGCAGAACTGCCCCAGCGCATAAGAAGGATGACTTTTTATCGCGATCGAGCAATTGCCGGAACCATATGATGCGACGTATTTTCCTTCCGTCGTAAAGACCTCGACCCGGTTGTTCCCGGTGTCGGCAACGAACAAGTGCCCTTGATGGTCAAGCGCGACCGCTCCCGGATTATTGAATTGCCCCCTATCAGAGCCAGGGCCTCCGTAAGACAGGAACTCCGAGCCGTTGACATACAACCCACGGATCCTGTCTGCCCCGGATTCCACAATATAGACCTTCCCCCCTTCTACGGCAACTCCGACAGGGCTCTGTATAACGCCTTCAGACGTCAAGTTCCCATTGATCTCGGACCTGTTCTCGGCCTTAGGCACAGCCAACCATGATCCATTACGGAAGACGTTGACTCTGTTGTCGCCGGTATCCGAGACATAGAGATTGCCCGACGCATCAAGGTCCACGCCCCTTGGATGATCGAGGTATATGTGAGACGACGGCTTGTAATCCCCGTAGAGGTGTTCCCCGAAAACGGTCCAGTTAGTCTGCGAAGCGTTTATCCAGAAGAGCTGAACCCTGTGGTTAGACGTATCGGCGACCGCGATCTCGGTAAGATTCTCATTGACCTCTTTCAAAGCAATGGAATCCGGCGAATCAAGCTGGCCCGGGTCGTCGTTCCCCGTACTCCCGTAAACCGCCGTGGAAGACCCGTCCGGGCTAAAGACCTGGATCCTGCCGTTATATGCCTCCAAAACGTAGGCATAGCCCCTCGAGTCTACTGCAACGTCGGAAGGATCGTACATCTGGCCCTGAGAGATGCCTCTGCCCGTGCCAAGGACTCGTTCTACCGGCCACTGTGTTTCCGCAAAACAGAAAGACGCAGACATCAATACTGCGAACAACATCAAAAACGTTCTTTTCATTTTTTTCTTTGAGATTTTTCCAATAGACGTGCCATCGGTTTAATTATGTCAGTAGTTTTTTAAATACGTCAATGATCAATGTCACGCCTTGGGTTGGGCGTCTTTTAAGCATGTTTTTTATAGATATATTCGGGACAAAGCAATGAAAAAGATCGAAGCCATCATCAGGCCTGAAAAATTCGATGAAGTCAAGAACGCTCTCGCAGATGCGGGGTTCCCGGGGATAACAACCTACGAGGTCAAAGGAAGGGGCAGGCAGAAGGGCATAACTCTCTCTTACAGGACGAGCGAGTACAGGGTGGACATGCTCTCGAAGGTCAAGGTGGAGCTCACGGTCAGGGACGAGGATGTAGAGAAGGCGCTGGAAACGATCATTAAAGTCGCAAAAACAGGGAACATCGGAGATGGAAAGATATTCGTGCTGCCGGTTGAAGAGGCTATCCGGGTAAGGACTGGAGAGAGGGGGGACTCGGCTCTTTAAAATCACCCATTCTTTTTCTTTTATACGCATAGGTTAATATTTAACAATTAGAATGATTTCTATCTTAATTCCCATTTATCGAGGAAAATTTTGGCAGAAGCGGTAGAAAATGGATAAAAGCATGCAAAAACTTTCAGGGCGCAGATCAATTGCGTTCTTCTCGGCTATTGTTCTCCTGGCAACCAACGCCTTCGCCGATAACGCCGTCTCAAAAGTCGATAGCGGCGACACGGCATGGGTTCTTGTGTCTGCGGCTCTTGTGCTCTTCATGACGCCCGGCGTCGGTCTGTTCTACGGCGGCCTGGTCAGAAGAAAGAACGCAGTCTCCATCCTCATCCAGAGCTTCACGATAATAGCCCTCGTCGGCCTCCAATGGGCAGCATTCGGATACAGTCTCGCGTTCGGGCCCGACATCGCGGGATTGATCGGCGGATTGAATTGGGCCGGCCTTACAGGGATATTGTCTGACCCGAACCCTGTTTATGCCGCGACGATACCTCAAAGCGTTTTCATCATGTTCCAGGCCATGTTCGCCATAATCACGCCGGCGCTGATAATCGGCGCGACCACGGACAGGATGAAATTCTCCACCCTGTGCATATTCGTCCTATTGTGGAGCACCATCGTATATGACCCGGTAGCGCACTGGGTATGGGGCTCTGGCGGATGGCTCAAGAACGCAGGCGCCCTCGACTTCGCCGGCGGCATAGTAGTCCACGTGACCGCAGGGGTTTCAGCACTCGCGGCAGCTATCGTCCTGGGCAGACGCAGAGACCACGGGGCAGGTAATCTCGTCCCTCACAACGTCCCGATGGTGATACTCGGCGGCGGAGTGCTGTGGTTCGGATGGTTCGGATTCAACGCCGGAAGCGCTCTCGAGGCCAACGCGATCGCAGGAAATGCCTTTCTCGTCACAAACACGGCTGCATGCGCTGCCGCGATAACATGGATGCTCATCTCGTGGATACACATGGGCAAACCGAATGCCGTAGGCATAGTCACAGGCGCCGTTGTCGGACTTGCGACCATCACGCCCGCTGCCGGATACGTCGGAGTGCCTGCCGCGGTGATCATCGGCGCATTCGCAAGCGTGGTATCATACGTCGCGATGTATCTGAAGAATACCCGCACCAAGATCGACGACTCGCTCGACGTATTCGCCTGCCACGGACTCGGAGGGACCATCGGCGCTTTAGCCATCGGCATATTCGCGTCCAAGGCGATCAATCCGGCGGGCGGGGATGGCCTGCTTGCAGGCGGAGCGTCTCTTCTAGGGACACAGGTCCTTGCGGTGGCGGCTACGTGGATCTATTCTTTTGTAGTGACGATAGTGATACTGAAAGTACTTGACGCCTTGATGGGGCTGCGCGTATCGGCCGAAGAAGAGGAGATAGGCCTGGACCTGACGCAGCACGGGGAAAAGGCGTACACTTAGGACATTCTTGCCTGTTTTTATAGGATTTTTATTCCCGATCAGCTCGCCCACCGTCACGATGCAGGGTTCTAAAAGGTTATTTATTGTCATTCTCATTAT
>CAIYYO010000314.1 GCA_903930485.1 Methanobacteriota archaeon | reverse complement strand
ATGTCCATGGCAGTGATAGTCCTCTGGCAGATGGGGGCCTTCACCCCGCCGACGACTCCTCAGGGATGCACGGGTTTCTCGCAGCTCTTCCCCACGGACCAGAAGGCGTCCAGCGTTGAAAGCAACGTGACTATGACGCTGCTCAACGACGCAGGCGTAAAAGTCAGGCTGACTGAGGTCAACATAACGATGGGGACTGTAAAATGCCATTGGCCGCCTACTCTTGGCTTCTATAAAGATCTACAGGCAGGCGAAAACTACCTGGTCGGCTTCCCGGCAACATGCACACCGCCTACAAAGGGTACCTATTACCGCGCAGATACGACGATTGTTTATCAGAACCTTGCGTCGAACATAAATCACAACAGCGTGGGCGAATGCCACGGAAGCGTTGAATAAGAGATTATCCCTTCACTTCAAGGCCTTGCCTATTTCTTCGATTTTTATTATCTTCTGTTCGCCGGATGTCATGTCTCTTAGGGTCACCTGCCCGAGGGCAAGGTCTTTGGCCCCGACTATTATCACGTACCTGGCTTTCGCTTCGGCGGCATATTCGAGGATCTTCCCGAGCTTCCTGTCCATCAGGTCGTAGTCGACGACGTAATCCTTCCTCAGAGCCGCTGCTATCTTGAACGCCTCCTTCTTCATCTCCGGGCTCGCGGGCGCTATCACGGCATCGATCGTTCTTGCCGGGGTTTCTATCTTTTGTAGTTGGGCGGCTTCGACGACTCTGTCGAAGCCGTAGGCGAACCCGACGGCCGGGACGCTGAGGCCCGAGAAGAGCTCTATCAGGTTGTCGTACCTGCCCCCGCCGCATATCTGGTTCTGTGCGCCGAGGCCAGCGACCCTTATTTCGAAGACCATGCCGGTATAATATTCGAGGCCTCTTGCGATCCCGAGGTTTATCAGGTATTCTATTCCCAGGAAGTCGAGCGTGTCGATGATATTTCGGAGTTCGGTAAGCGATTTCATCGAACGTTCGCAGTTTTTCAGGTGCTTCTCAGCTTTCGCAAGGACCTCTTTTCCTCCTTTAAGGCCGATTAATTCGTATAAAGCCTTTTCGACCGACAGCTTCCTCAATCCTTCGATATCGTTCTTGTCGATGCATGCAAGGATCTTTCGCTGGTCTGCTTCAGGGACATTCCTGTCTTCGAGGAAGCCTTTCAGGACTCCGAGATGGCCTATCTCCAGGACGTTCTGGACGCCGATCTTCTTGAGCGATTCATACGCGACTGAAATGACCTCGGCGTCGCTCTCCGGGCCGGAAGGGCCTATCAGTTCGAGCCCCATCTGCCAAAACTCCCTGTATCTGCCTTTCTGCGGCTCCTCGTACCTGAACATGGGGTCGAAGTAATACAGCTTCAGCGGCTTCTGTTTGGTCCTGAGGGTTTCGGCGTACATCCGGCAGACCGAGGCGGTCTCCTCCGGGCGAAGGCACATCATCCGTCCCTTCTTGTCTTCGAAAGCGTACATGTGCGTGCTTATCTCTTCTCCTGATTTTTTCTCGAAAAGCTCGACGTGCTCGAAAGACGGAGTCCGGATCTGCCTGAATCCGTATCTCGTGAACATGCCGGCTATCTCACGCTCGATGTATTTGCGGGCCTCCATCTCTTCGGGCGCGAAATCCCGCGTGCCCTTGGGTTTCTCTATTTTCATGTTCGTATTCTTGCAAAAAGGTAAAAGATTATTTTATTCAATCCCGATGATAATATATAACTATGGAATTAGAACCAAAAAAGTTTTACAAGTTCCTGGGCCCTAGGCCGGCGGTACTCCTCACGACCACGGACAAGGAGAAGAGCACGAATGCAACGCCCATAAGCTTCGTAATGCCTCTCTCGATAGAGCCTCCCATGATTGCGGTTTCGATAGGCGTCAAAAGCGTTCCTGCTAGCAATCTGCACGAGATCAGGGAGTTCGTGATAAACGTCATGCCCGAGAAGATGATAGGATCTCTCTGGTCCTGCACCAAGAATCCGCCTACCGGCATAGACGAGCTTACGAAAGCAGGGCTTACCCAGATCATTTCCGCAAAATCCCTCGTGCCGTCGATACAGGAAGCCATTGCGTGGTTCGAGTGCCTTTTCGATTATGAAAAAGCTTTCGGAGACCATGTCCTCGTCGTCGGCAGGGTGGTGCACATGACCGTCAGGGACGACGTCCTGGCAAAAGACGGGAGCATCGACCTCAAGAAAGCCGGGGCCCTGATGCACATGGTCGGCAATAAATTCGCAGTAGCGGAAAGAGAGATCGCGGTGAAGGAGGAAAAGCCTGCGGGTCCGCAGGCCGGCATGTGATCGGTGCGTATGTGAAAATGTTCAAACCAGAAAGAGATGCGCTGTTTCTTCTCTCGTTGCTCGTCGCCCTGGCTCCTGGATGCGTTGACAGCCGTGAGTCGGGAGGGAGTGTCGTTAATGCTTCAACAACTTCTTCCATAGCCGACGTCCAAGCCGTTTCATCTTCCATCGAGCCAACGGCGGTTTCCACCTCCGGGCAGACTCGGCAGGCGTCGAGCACCACGGCGTCGTCGTCATCGGTCGCGAGGACGTCGGCCAATACGGTCGGCGTGACATACGCCGCAAACCTGTCCTTGGGCGATGCATGCGACCTTTCCGAGGAATGCGCCAGCGGCTGCTGCAAGAAGAACGGCTCGGCCAGGACATGTACTGAAGCCTCGGCCTGCAAGCCCAAGACCCCGACAGAGGAGGAATGCTATGCTAAGGGCTGGTTCTGGTGCGCGGGCAGATGCCAGAATGAATCATGCTCTGACTGCGCCACATACCTTCGGTGCGTGAACGTGATGGAAAAAGGGATCAACCGGACAAAAGTGGAATTCGCAAGCCCTGTGGACGGAAGGGCCGGGTCATGCGGGTTCAACGGCCAGTACACGGCCGCCGACGGGGCAGACGGTTTCTGCCGCACGCATAAAGGGACCCTGATTTACGCAACGTGCGGCCTGAGCCCGACCTGGGAAGACTGCGCTGCCGTGAACGGGGGTGAGAAGGGCACATACGAAGTCGCGCAACAGAGAGCCTTCCAGTCGTCAGCCGGCAGGGACTACGACCTATACTGTTTTAAATGCGCCAGGGTCGGATAAGAGCGAGTCGCGCAGCAGGCTCAATACAAGGTCGGTCGATTCAAGCACTTCGCCATCGATCTCCTGATGCGAAGCAATTCCAAGCAGTCCGCTCGCTATCGCATGATTGGACCTGGCGAAGGACGATAGCTCGTAGCCCCCTTCAAGGACCGCGACGACCCTGCCTGAACAGACCCGTCCCGCAGTTTCAACCAGAAGCCTCGTCATCTCGGCATACCCTTTCTCGGTCAGGCACAGGCCCGATATGCCTTCCGCGGCATGAGAGTCCTGGCCTGCGCCGATCACCATCAGGTCGGGCCCGTATTTTTCCGCAAGCGGCAGGACGTATTCCTTGAGGATGTGTATGTAGTCGGCATCGCCGGTACCTTCCGGGACCGGTATGTTTATCGTGTATCCAGCGCCTATCCCCCGGCCGTATTGTTCCACGAATCCGGTGCCTGGGTAGAAGCTTCCGGGGTCCTGGTGTATCGACACGTTCAGTACGCTCGGGTCTTCGTAGAATATGTCCATGGTCCCGTTTCCGGCATGGGCGTCCCAGTCGCAGATGAAGGCTTTGCGCACTCCGCAGAACTTTTGGAGGTGTCTTATCATGATAGCTGTGTTGTTGAAAAAACAGAAGCCCATGGACTTGTCCCTTGTTGCGTGATGGCCGGGAGGCCTGACGAGGGCAAAGGCGTTGTCTACCTCTTTTTCCATGACTGCCTTTCCGGCGAGTATGCAGCCCCCTGCCGCAAGACGCGCAACGTCGTAGGTATGCGGCGAACAGTACGTGTCTGCGTCAATGTATCCCCCGCCCGAAGAGCTAAGGTTCTTCACGGTGTTGAGGACTGTCCCGGAATGCACCCTCAATACGTCCTCCGTACTGCAAGGCTCCGGCTTAAGCAGAACGAGCTTTTCAAGCAGGCCTGTCTTTTCAAAATAATCCATCGTCTCTGTAAGCCTTTCAGGCCTTTCAGGGTGATGCTTTCCGGCATCGTGCAACAAATAATCCTTGTGGTAAACCAGACCAGTCCTGTTCATAACTAAACTATTTATATCGGCCCTGACTAAATCCTAAAAGATGGACAAGGCAAATGAAATAGTGTTTTTAACGCTTCTAATGTTGTCTGTCACACTCCTGAATGGATGCGTCAGCGACCGGCAGACTAATCCTCCCATTAGCGCGACGACAATAAATGAGCCGCCGTCCGTCACCCCATCTACGACCGAGACAGCTTCAACAGAAGACTTGACCGCAACCTCGGCAACACTTTCCGAGCCAACAGCCCCTCGTCAAACAACGTCGACAGAAGCCGCAGAGACCCCGTCGACGGCCGGGATGGTCGCAACAACGATCCCCGAAACTGCCAGGCCTGACCCGGATGCCGTACTTCTAGACCTTGACGGCGAGAAATGGACGTATTACCAGGGATACGGATTCAGGATAAACCGGATGGTATACGATGCCGACTATGTGATACAGGGAATAGTGCTCGACGTAAAAAACCCGGATGAAGACCTTGAAGAAGGCCTTCAGGCAACGGCGATGGTTGACGGTTCCAGAAAGGGGATAAATGTCCGGTTCGTTCCCGGGCAGGCGACGGGCGACCCGATGGGCGCCAGTCTCTACTTCTGGGGAACGCCTTTAACGACCACGACCGCCGGAGAGGAGACTACGCCGACCAGGATGCCTACGACAACGAACCAGGCGGCAGTCACGACCAAGCCGGTAACGACGACTACCTCGGGGGGAACGAATCCGGGAAAACCGGACCCTAATGCATTGGTGTTCCCTGTGTGCGATATACCCCCGGCCGAGCCCCAATATAATGGCTATAAATTCTATGTAACTAATATCGAAATGATTCAGACCTCGGAACGCATGGAGTATAACGGCATAGATCTTGCGATCCGTAAACCCGACGGTTCTGAAACCGAAATCAAGCTCATGGACGACGGGACAGTAACTGTCAACGACATTCATCTCATGCTTGTGAAAGGATCCATTGACATTACGGGGGGGAGTTGGTGCGGCAAGGGCAATGCCGCATCTATCTACGTTTGGTGAAAATTATTGGTGTTTAAATAAAATCCTTCAACAAAAATATATCCATGGTTTTTTTGGTTTCGTGCCTTCTGTTTTTTGCAGGATGCGCAGGCGAACAATTGAATGCAAAGAAAACCTCGACAACGTCTGCAGCGGTCGCGACTTCCTCGACACAACCGGCTCAGCCCACGACGACCCGATCGACAACGACGACTCTTCCACGCTCGGATCTCGTGACCGGCCTTACGAGCGAGGGATTTATTGCGAAATACAAGGACTACTCCTTCAAGATAGAGCGCTTCATATATTCCGCGGATTACAAGATCACTGGAATGGTTGTAGACGTCAGGAACCCCGCCGGGACGATCGTCCAGGTCTATGCAACGCAGATGAGCGATGGCATGGCGAACGACTTAGTCATCAGGTTCGCGCCGGAGTATGCCGTCGACGACGGGAAGACGCAGAAGGGAGCTATCTACGTCTCCCAGAGGGACGTTCCATAAGTCATGGCCTATGAAGAGCTGTTCGTTGCCATGGTGATGGCCCTAGGCCTTGCCATGGATTGCTTTGCAGTATCGGTGTCCAGGGGAGTAAGCACCTCCAAGCACCGTCTCAAGAATGCGCTGGCGCTTGCCGTGTCTTTCGGCGCCTTCCAGGCCCTGATGCCTTTGCTGGGCTGGCAGATCGGGCTCAGGCTTGTCGATCTTGTTTCCGGAGTAGACCATTGGATAGCCTTCGGACTGCTTGCGGCAGTGGGTGCGAAGATGATCTACGAATCGCGCAAAGTTGAGGGCGAGCGGTCATGCAAGCCCTTGGATGTCCGTTTGCTGTTGATATTGTCGGTCGCAACGAGTATAGATGCCTTTGCCGTGGGTTTGTCCATCGCTTTCACGGGCGTCAGCATAGCGACTGCGGTGCTGCTCATCGGCGCGGTTTCCTTTGTTCTGTCCTTTGCAGGGTTCTATATCGGCTGCAGGTTGGGCAGATTGTGCGGCAGCAGGGCCGAGTTTTTCGGGGGATTACTATTGATAAGCATCGGGTTGAAAATATTAATCGAGCACGTTTTGGCATGAAAAGCATCAGAGTCGTCATAGCTTTGTCGGTTCTCGTTATGTTCCTTGCAGGATGCGCGAGCCAGGAAGAGTCTCCTCCCCCTGCCGAGGATTTGTACAAGGGAGCGGAGCAGAGGACCTTTTATTATTCGTTCAACGGTGAATCCGGGTCGTTCAAGTTCCAGGTGTACAAAGGGCTGAACGATTATCTGGCGAACCTGTCCAGGACGTTCAAGTGCTCTCCGGTGTGCCCCACGAACGATACCATGCAGCAGTCGTTCCTCGATCAAAGTACTCAGGCATCCGAGCTCGAAAGGTTCGCAGGCGTGATAAAATCCAAGGCTTCAGACCGTGAAAGCCAGGCAAGGATAGCCATTAATCTAGTTCAGAGGATACCCTATGACGAATCGACATACAGCGGAGGCATAAACAAGGACAGGTATCCCTACCAGGTATTATACGACGGCAAGGGCGTGTGCGGGGAAAAGGTAAGGCTTCTTGCGTATTTCCTCAGAGACCTGGGATACGGGACGGCGCTCCTGTATTTCTCCGCCGAACAGCACGCGGCCCTGGGGCTGAAGTGCCCGAGCGAGTACAGTTACAAAGGCACGGGCTACTGCTTCATCGAGACCACAAGCCCGGCGATACCGATCTACGACCAGGGGCCCTATCCCGCCTTCGGAAAATTGTCGAGCAGCCCTAACGTGATGAGGCTCTCTGACGGCGACTCGTTCGACAACGTAGGGCAGTATTCAGTCGACGCCAAGGAATGGGGCAGACTCCAAGGGCTCGGGTCGCAGCTGAGCGAAGCAGACTACGCTAAAATGAAAAAACTTTCCGCGAAATACGGTTTAGACGCATGAAAAAATGACAAGCGGCTTCAAAATCATCTGTTTGCTTTTTTTTGGAATAATCTTACTCGCAGCATGCAACGGGACGCCGCCCGTATCATCAAATACATCTGCAAACGTGACAACGACTGCGGGTCTGGCGACGACAACGATCACTCCCGCGCCGCGGTTGGTCAACGTGACCCTTGACATGGAAGGATACGGGTACAGGATAGGAGACGTCGTTTCCGTCGACCAGGGAGCACGGCCGCAGATCGGCGACGTCGTATACTATGAATCTACGAAGAACGAGGACTATTGCACTTCATTCGGTCCCGGATACCGGCTGGCGAAGATAGCCGGGAAAGCCGGCGACTCCGTGGTTTACACGGCGCAGTCTTACGAGATAGACGGCCAGACATACGACCTTGGAAAGACACGCATATCGGGTAAACTGATGTGGGGTGACATGAAATACGATACTTATCCCTTGACTGTTCTTAAAGTGCCATCCAGCGAATACATGGCTGACTCGTGGCTGGGATTCGAATGCCCGGGCGACGTTGACTCGAACGGGAACAGCGTCATGTACAACCGGTACACTGTGAAGAATGAGGCGATAATCGGAGTCGTTTTGGCTCGGGTCGCCCACGACGATGTCGCGGAAAAAGAGATACTACAAAGGGTTTATTGAGGCATGTGCTTTTTGCGTAGCTCCTTGACGGTCAGCTCGGCGAGTTTTTCCAGGTTAACAGTATCGTCGCGGTTGTATCTCACGAGGAGGTCTAACGCTTCGTCTCCCCTGACCCTGCAGCCCGCGACTTCTACTGTCCTGTCATTCTTGTAGGCGCTCCAGAGCCGTACTGCGTCGAAACCGGTCACTCCTGCCGTCTCTCTCGAGATGTTGAAGACCTGTTCGATGCGCTTCAAACCTCCCCGGTAGCCTAGATTCCGTAATGGATACAAAAGGTCCAAGTGTATCTGGTCGAAGCTTAATCCCTGGTCGGACGACAGGAAAGGCAGGTCGAATCTTGCTCCGTTGAAGGATACGACGTATTTGTATTTTTCCAGGTCCGCGGATAATTCATCCATGTTTTTCCCGGAAACGTAGCTTTTTGT
>CAIYYO010000313.1 GCA_903930485.1 Methanobacteriota archaeon | reverse complement strand
CCGCCTTCGATGGAGAAAGGCGCCGGGAGTACGCGGTAATACTTGATCTGCATATATCGGGGAAGCTGTTCGTTCGCCACGTCCACCTCTTTTTGAATTCTTTCGACGATAAGGGGATGCTTAACCAATTCCGGCCAGGAAAGGTCGTCTTTGAACCCTTTATATTCGGCCATTGCCTGCACGGCATTTTGATCGAGGACAAGAAGCGCCGTAAGGTAGTTACGGCGGTCTCCGTGGACATAGGCCATCTCGATATACCTGCCGCTTGAGAGCAGATTCACGATGGGAGCCGATGCGATATTCTTTCCGCCTGAGGTGATAATAAGCTCCTTCTTCCGATCGGTAATGGTTACGCGCCCCTCTTCGTTGATTTCCCCGATATCGCCTGTCCGGTAAAATCCATCGGGTGTGAAGGTAGCGTTTGTCTCCTCCGGGTTTCGCCAGTATTCCTTGAAGATATTGGGGCCCTTAACTTCCAGCTCGCCGTCCTCGGCAACACGCACCTCGACACGGGGCAAGGGCTTTCCCACCGAGCCGAAGCGGTAGTCATGAGGGCTGTTAAGAGTGGAAGGGGTCGTAGCCTCCGTAGCTCCCCATCCTTCCAGGATCAGGATGTCCATGGCATCGAAGAACTCTGCCACCTCTTTGCTGAGAGGCGCTCCGCCGGAGACAGAGAATACCAGCTCGCCGCCGAAGATGCCTTTCACTTTTTTGAAGAGGAGTGCGTCAGCCACTCGATGAAGAATCCTAACGTGCCAGGGAAGGGGCTCGCCGAGCATTTTGCGATGTCCCGCTTTCTTTCCCACATTAAGAGCCCAGGAGAAGATAGCCTTTCTTATGGGAGAGGCCGAGCGTACGCCTTGCATGATTTTGGCATGAATCTTCTCAAAGACGCGGGGGACAGCGATGAAGAAATTTGGTTTAAGCTCCCGGAAATTTTCGACGATGGTGTCGAGACTTTCAGCGTAGGCGATACAGCCTCCTGTGTAGAGAAGCAGGTAATATCCACCAAAACGCTCCATAGCGTGGGCCAGAGGAAGGAAACTGATGTTCCGTTTAAGTTTACTTATATCTCGCACGTGCTCAATCAATATTTCAAGTGTTCTGACGTAATTATTATGCGTCAGGACGACGCCTTTCGGGTTGCCCGTCGTCCCGCTCGTGTAGATGATGCACATAGCGTCTTCACCGCTGATATTTTCGGCGAGTTCATGGATTCTGAGAACCGCCTCAGGCGAAGGCTCTTCCTGCAGGAGAACCGACAAGGGAAAGACCCAGGAAGGATCGCTCGCCGTAAAAGGTTCTGAGAAGACGAAGATACCTTTGACGCTCGGGATATCTTCCCTGATGGCAAGGATTTTTTGGAGCTGCGCTTCATCCTCTGCAAAGAGGAAAGATGCCTCGAGGTCTTGGATAATAAAGGCAGCTTCCTCAGGAAGGGAGGAGTCGTAAATAGCCGAGTTGATGGCGCCGGCCAAAAGCGCGCCAGCATCGGCCTCGGCCCATTCCATGCGGTTTTTCGAAAAGATGGCTATCCGGTTGCCGGCCAAAAGACCCCTCTTCATCAAAGCGGAAGCGACGCGGAAACAGGTATCCCCGAATTCACCGTAGGATATCGTCTTGTAGCGCCCGGCGGATTTGAACATTAACGCCGGATCATTTTCATACCGGGAAAAATTATTCAGGAGAACCTGATTGAAATTCTTGAATGCCATATTACAATTTCGTTTCTTTATGTAGTGCAGGACTTTAGTCCTGCTGATGATTCCTCTCCCTCAATCCCTCCACTAGGGGAGAGAGGTTCAGGCAGCACACCTGAAGGTGTGCACTACGTATAGAACCGCTGATCTCTTGCAGCGCGGTCACGGAGGATCGGGGCAGGTGTGAATCGCGCTCCGTGCTTCTTTTCCAGTTCCTCCATAAGGGAAAGAACTTTAGGGAGTCCCAGGCTGTCTATGTAGCGGAAAGGTCCCCCGAGAAAGGGAGGGAAGCCCAGACCGAAAACGGCGCCGATATCGCCATCTCGCGGTGATTGCAGGATGCCTTCCTGGAGGCAGAGGGCTGCCTCATTTATCATGGCAAGGGACAGCCGGTTCTGGATCTCGGGAACATCAAACTTTCTTCGCTTAGGTCCACCGAAGAAGGCATAGATCTCTTCGTTAACGACCTTCTTTTCTTTCCCCGACCGATTGCCGTAGAGATAGAAGCCCCGGTCGTTTTTCCGACCCTTGTAACCGGCGTGGAAGAGCCTTTCCATGGCCGTATTCGGTTGAGCGCCCCTCGCAGCGAAAAGCGGACTTAAGACCTTTGAGACATGGGCCCCCACATCAATGCCGACCTCGTCCAGGAGGGCAATGGGTCCCACGGGGTAGCCAAATTGGCGCATGGCCCTATCTATTTCTTTGATGTCTCCACCTTCGTTAAGAACTTCCAGTGCTTCGTTCAATAGAGGCGCGAGGATACGGGTTGTATAAAATCCGGGACCATCGTTGACGATGATGACGGTCTTGCCCTGTCTGATACCGACATCGAGTGCTGTTGCCCTGACCCAGTCTACAGTCTTTTCCGTCACGATGATTTCGAGAAGTGGCATCTTGGGAACGGGTGAGAAGTAATGCATCCCGATGACCTGTTCCGGGCGTCTTGCTGCCGCAGCGATGCCCCCGATG
>CAIYYO010000312.1 GCA_903930485.1 Methanobacteriota archaeon | reverse complement strand
GTCTTCGTTGGTATAGCGGGACATGGGATCTCCTTGGATAGAATCAGACGAGGGTCGTGCTGGTCGTGCCATCGTCCTTGCGGATCACCGCGAGGACATCACCCATGCCGCAGTCGGCGAACGACTCGACGGTGCCGCCGTGGATCCGATCGCCGAGAGCCGGGCGGCCCACCACGTAGGGCGAGCGCTTGCCGTACTGGGCAAGCAGGATGTTCTGGAGGCGGGTGCGCTCGGTGGGTGCCATGGCGATCTCCGATAGGATTGAATAGGTCGAGACCAGAGGGTACAGGAAGTTCCTTCCCGGGGTCAAGGGGCCAGATAGCCGTCGATCAGTTCGTTGCGAAGACGGGTGAAGATCTTGTCCTTGGACACGGACGGCGTTGACTTTTCAACCCGGTAAGTAACCCAGTTGCTGGTGACCTTGACTTCCTTCGCCCCCTATTACAAAGACCATTTTCTTGTCGAGGTTCTTTTTCAGGAACGCCGCGAACTCCTCTGACGAAAGCTCCTTGCCGCCGACATCGAGAGCGACCACATAGTCATCTCCTGCTGCTTTCAATATCTTCTCCTCCTCTTCGGCCTTGCTCGAATCCTTGACCTCGACTATCTTCAGAGGGGTGTAACCTCCGAGGCGTTTCACATACTCCGAAATCCCTTCCAGTAGATACTTTTCCTTCGTCCTGCCGACCACTATGACCTTCATCTTTGCTCGAATCGATTCAACTATTCTATTTTTGTAAGGAAAACATAATAGGTAAAGAGGTGGAATGCAATGGCGAAAAAATCATGCGGCAAATGCGCTAACTGCGAAACGGAGTTAACGGACAAGACGGCGAAGTATGTTACGGACGCCGAGGGCCAGAAGTATTATTTCTGTTCCGGCGACTGCGAGAGGGAGTTTTCTACAGGCAAGGGAAAACACATAAAGGACTGAATACCGGCTCATTCTTTTCCTTTTATCTGCAGGAGGACGGCTTCATGCATCCTCTTGATGAACTCCATCCGGTCCTCCATTTTCATGACGTCCATGAATCCCTGGGCTATAAGGTTCAATGCGAAGGGGGACGGAATGACCGTCTCTATCTCCTCGACCTTTATCCGCCCGCTCTTTACGAGCTCGACTATCTTTGCCGCGTTCTCGACATCCATCAAGTCCTCGAGGACTTCCCGCCTAGCCTCTTTTAGTATGCAGAACTCACCGGGGATCTTCCTGACGAAACTTAGAAGGAGCCTTGAGCCTATCTGTTGTTTTCCTACCGATTTCCTCTGGCCTTTATAGGTCCGAAGGATCAACAGCGACCTTGTGGCGCAGTGCCTGAATCTCCTCGCCAATACCTCGGTCTTGTCTATCGCTCTGACGAGCAGGCCTCGAAGGTCGAGCCTCTTCAGATCCTCGAGGGCATCGCCATACCTAAGCCGTTTCTCTCCTTCAAGCAGATAGAATCCATTGTCGGTCAAAGAGATCATCACGTCGCGTCCCGTCCTTTTCGAGACCAGGTATGCCATCGCCCTCGACAGCGCGTCGTTGACCCTGCGGCCGTACATGGTATGGAATATCAGGTACTTCTTTTTTCCGAATCCGGTGTAAGACTCGACCACGATCCGGTCGTCC
>CAIYYO010000311.1 GCA_903930485.1 Methanobacteriota archaeon | reverse complement strand
GGCGATGTGGAGGCCAAGGTCGTCACTGCGATAAAGGAGAGCAAGGCCAAGATGATCGTGATGGACTCGCTAACCTCCTACCTGAGCAAGCCGCCGATAAGCCAAATCGAATACCAGTCCGACCCGATAGTGGAGGCCATAAAGAAGTTCCCCGGGGTGAGCATTTCCGAGGATGCGCTCATCCGCGCGATGACCGCGCGGCTGCTAAGAAGGGTGAGCCAACCGGACTGCGTAGTCCTGTTCATCTACGAGGACCAGACGCTGGAGGGGGTAAGGGCGGTGTGCGACTATCTTGTTGATGGCGTGCTCAAGCTCGCGCGCGTGGAGTCCATAGGGAAAAGGACCCTGGCGATCGAGAAGATGAGGTACACCCGCCATGACTTCCTGCCGATGGACATTTCCATCGGCGCCAAGGGAATAAGCATAGGGTAGGCGCGCGCTGGGCCTTGCGCCTCACCTGAACGCGTTGTCTTTCCGCTTCACGTATTCGCCAATCTCAATCGCGTTGCCGAAGGAATCTATGAGGTGCTCGTAGTCGTCGTTGGTCATCATCTGGAAGCGCCTGCGCATGCGCATGCCCTCCTCCAGCTCGCTGCCAAACGCCGCCTTCCACAGCAGGTCATAATCCTTTTTCTCCAGGATGGATTTCGCGGCCAGATGGCCGGAGAGCAGGGCATACCTGAGCCCGAACCCCTTTGATGGCTCGAGGAACCCCGCGGCTTCCCCGACGTAATGCTTCCCGTTCCTGTAAGCCGTTTTTGGAATTTCGTAGTGCGCGAAATTCTGGAAGTAGTGCGCCCGGTCGGCGCCTTCCACCATGCCCGACAGGACGGGGTTGTTCTCCATGAGGTTGTCGAACATGCGCGGAACGTTCAGGAACTGGTCCTTGTCGAAGCACACGAGCCCGACCGTGAGCACCGAATTGAACGGGACCGCGTAGATGTATCCCTTCGGCGCATACCTGTTGTCGTAAAAAAGGTGGATTGTATCCTGTTCGACGCACGCGTTTTCATAGGTGGTGCCGTATCCCAGCACGTTCGTCTCCCGGCCCCCGATTGCGACCACGTCAACGTCGCTCTCCGACACTTCACTGCCGGTCACAAACTTCACGCCGTTCTTAATGCAGGTTTGGTGCAGGGAACTATCAATCGAGTGGCTGTTGGCGCCCCTGAACACAGAATAAAAAAGCGGATTGTCCGAATGCACTTCAGCGCATTTCAGGGAAGGCGAATACTTCCTTATCCTGGTTATCTTGCGAATCTTCAGCCCCGTGACCCCTACCTGCCTGAGTTCCTCCACGTAGTCCCGCGTCATCCCGTAATTCCTGAACGCTAGGACGCTCTGCCTGTATCTGCTTCCCACCTTGTGCGCTTTCTCGTAAACCGTAACGTCTTCCGACTTGGAGAGGTTCGCGGCACAAGCTAGGCCGGCAACCCCTGCACCGCCAATCCGTATCATAGCAATCCCCACGAGGACGCGAGTGTCCCTGCCAGAAGCAACAGAAGCCAAACCATTGCCTCTCCGTCAAAGACTACGTCGCACACGAAGTCCATATCCGCCTTCTGGTCGAATGCCTTAATTATGAAGTAATAACCATAAATAGCAACCAGATTTACGACGTGGGCCACGGGCGGAAGTATCCCACTGGCGGCCGCGTAAAAAATCAGAATGGCGGACAGGGTGTTCAGAACCAGCAGGAAGTTCCTTGTCGCGGTAGGGCCAAAGACAACCGGAATCGTCTTCAGCCCCTGCTTCCTGTCCCCTTTCATGTCACGCGTGTCAAAGACGTTCGTGTTTATCAGTAGCCTCAGGAAAACGAACAGGAGCATAACTCCTACTGCCGCCGATACCAGTGCGCCCACGTAAACAGCGGGAAAGACAGCGCCGAGAATCGCCCAGCCAAAAGAAGGAAAGAATGATTTTATCAGTGGTATCTCCCTCGGAGAACGAAAGCCGAACCAGGACTTGGGAATCCACCGCAGGCTGTAAACCGTTGCCCATGCAACCAGCCCGATGTAAAGCAGGGTCGGGCCGACTCCCCCCTTTAATGCCAGCAAAAAGGATACGATGACGAGAAGGATTGACGTCCAATTCAGGTGAGGCATTATACGCTTCACAACCTTGGTCCGTTCAGGATGGATAGTCAAGTCTTCTACGAGGTCAGTCTTCCTATTGAGATTGTACGGTGCATATACGAGCGAGAACGATATCACAAGCACCTCCCATGAAACCGGTTTCCCATAAAGGGTAAGTGCAACGAATGCTATGGCACTTGAGCTTAGGGAGAGAAGGACTCCACTATAAATGAATAGGTAGAACAGTTCGGTTAATGTTCTCCGAAAGTTCATACCATTACCTAATTGCTCATCGT
>CAIYYO010000310.1 GCA_903930485.1 Methanobacteriota archaeon | reverse complement strand
TTTAAACGTACCTTTTGGCAGCTTAAACTGCCTTTTCCGCGCTAAGCGAGGCTAAATCGCTTAAATACAAGTTCCGTATATCGTTTAATCCCAGGTTCAAGGCTACGACCCGGTCTAAGCCCAGTCCCCATGCAAGCACCGGGCAATCGAAACCCAGCAACGGTTTGACGACCTCTGGCCTGAAGATCCCGGCTCCGCCAAGCTCCACCCATGCGTTTTTTTCCTCGATGAAGACCTCGGGCTCGACGCTCATCTCTGTATATGGAAAGTAGCCCGGTCTGAACCTCACCTTGCAGCCCATGCGGTCGTAGAACTCTTTCAGTATTCCAAGCAGGTTCCTGAAATTGGCGTCCTCGTCTACGATGATCCCTTCGACTTGGTAGAACTCGGGAAGATGTTTGTAGTCGACTGCCTCGTTTCTGAAGGTCTTGCCTATGCAGAAGACTTTTGAGGGGAAGTCCTGTTTTTTCAATGTCGAAAGGTACCTGCACGTGACGGCCGTCGTATGAGTCCGCAGGATAGGCTTTTTTGCGATGTCCTCGCTCCACTTATACCCCCATCCCGTGGAGCCGGTAGTCCAGCCGTTCTCGTGGGTCTCCGTCACATTCTTTTTGAATCTATCATAATCTGGAATTTCTATCTTTGAAGGGGTCTTCAGATAGAATGTGTCGTGCATGTCTCTTGCCGGATGGTCCTGGGGCTGGAATAATGCGTCGAAGTTCCAGAAGGCGCTCTGGGCAATGGGGCCGCTTATCTCCTTGAATCCCATCTCGCAGAACATGTCTCTTATCTCGGCTATGAGTCTCTGGAGGGGGTGTCTTTTAGCAGGATACTCGGGTTTGATATACACGCATGCGTCGTAGGGCCTGAACTTCTTCCCCTTCCATTCGCCTGAGACGAGCATTTCAGGCGTAAGCTGGGACAAAGCCGTAGACGTGATCGTTTTCCCTGTTTTGATGCCTTCCTCGGTCGGGATAAGCCAGATGCTCCTCTTCTCGGCTGTTTTTATTACTTCCTTTCTTTTCTTCAGCAGTTCCAGGCCTTGCTTCTGGGCCGAGTCGAGCTCGTAGGACCTCATTATGCCTTTTTCTTTCAGGGTTTTGAGGAGTTTTTCATCGGCGGTTTCGCTCCTATCGATCACCTTGATGAAACCTTTCTCCAGTATTGCTTGTTTCTTCTTGTTAAGCCATCCCAGGGCAATATTTATCTCGGATTCGTTGAATTTTTGTCTTAGGTCTGCAAGACTTGCTTCCTCTGTAATGGCGTTTATGAGCCTTCTCTCCGGCAATCCTTCGGCCGAGTACAGGACGCCTTCTTTATCCAGTTTGATCTCCTCAAAGATTTTTTCCTCTATCTTGATCAGGCTCTTGGTGCAAAGCCATGAAGACGCCCGCATAACGGCGTCCAAGGGGATCCCGGCCTTTTTCGCGATATCCTCGGGCGTCGACCGCTCTCTGAGCTCGTTGAGTATGCTTGCCTCGTGCGGGTGTAATTCGTATTCCATCTTCGCTTAGTCTCTTTAATCGATTAATATTTAATACTATATCATTTTTAATTGAATAAGACGGTTATGGACCCTGAGCGATCAAAGGACGTCAAGTTCTACAGCATAAAGGATGAGGTACGGATCCTCGGAGTAGACGACGCGCACTTCAATCTTCGAAAGGACAAGAAAGCAATGCTGGTCGGCGTGGTTTTCCGCGGCGGGAGTTACATGGATGGGGTTCTTCGGACCGACGTCACCGTTGACGGGACCGATTCCTCGGACCGCCTTATCGAGCTCGTGAACGGGGCAAAGTTCAAGGACATACGGGTCGTTATGCTCGACGGCCTCGGCTTTGCAGGATTCAACCTAGTAGACTTGGAAAGGTTTTTCAGAGAAACCGGACTGCCGGTGATTGCTGTCGTCCGGGACATGCCTGATTTTAAGTCAATAGAGGCGGCGCTGGAAAATCTAAAGAACAAGGAGCATTGTCTTGAGTGTATCAGGAAAGCAGGCAGGCCGAGGAAGATAGAAAGCATGCCTGGAAAACATATTTATATACAGCATAAAGGGATTTCCTTCGAGGATGCGAAAAAAATCGTCCGGCTTTCTTCGACGAGGAGCAACATACCTGAGCCCCTGCGCGTCGCACATTTGATAGCGTCGGGCATCGCATTAGGCGAGTCCAGGGGCGGCACGTGATCTAAGCCTGTTTCTTCCTTATTTTGTTGGCTGCTTTGCGGAAAGTTCCTGTCAATGTGAACGCTTCTCTTCCTGAGATGAACGCCCTACCGATAAGCTGCCTGAAGGTCTTTTTAGCGTTATGCAGTTCGTATTCGTTTAAATACACGCATCCTGCGAGGTCGTCGAATTTTTCCAGGAGCACGTCTTTTTCTATCTTCTCTATTTTCCGTAATTTCTTCAGGCCCTGCATGTCCCGCCTCATTTTGGCTTTGGACAGTTCATAAAGTATGATGGCCACCGACTGCGACAGGTTCAGCGTGGGATACTCCCTGCTGCCCGGGATGGTCACTATCAAGTCGCATTGCTCTATTTCTTCGTTCGACAGGCCATGGTCTTCCCTGCCGAAGACAAGGGCTATCTTTCCTTCAGTCTCTAAGGCACCACTCAGATCTTCGGGAAATATCGGCGTCCTGCGGGAGTTTGAATCGGTCGCAAGCACGGCGGTTGTGGCGACAAGAAAATCATAATCCTGCGTGAGCTTGCTGTAGTCGTCGACCCTGACAGCACTTTCGAGGATGTCCCTTGCATGCATTGCCATAGATCTTCCGTCCTTCGCTATCTCTGGAGGGTTCACTAGTACTAGTTTTGAGTAGCCGAAATTCTTCATCAGCCTTGCGACGCTCCCTATGTTTCCGTCATACTTCGGCTCCACCAGGACTACGGAGAACTCGGCCATCTTGAAATGTATTGTTTATATTGGCGGTTTTAACGTATATTTGGGAAAACTCATAACTTAATCACGATGCAACTCATAGGCACGATCTCCGGGGAAGTCAGCCCGACCAACTTCAACGTTCTCCTGTCCGGGCCGAGCGTGGGCAAAGGCAGCTACGTTAAGGTAAACCACGACGACTACGGATGGGTCCTCGCGAAGATCAGCGACATAAAGAGATCCCTCTCCAACTCCGGCGAGGAGATCATTTCGGCCAAGGCGTTCACTATCGGGTATAAGGCGGACGGCGCCGTGCGGATGCCTAAGACTCCTTTCAAGCCGATGGATCGCGTCTACCAGGCCGACGGCGAGCTGATCACCAACGTCGTAGGATTACGCAGGACCAAGGCCGGCAACATATATCTCGGCAGTCTGGACGGCTGCGGGATACCTGTCTATGTGGACCTGAACAAGACCATAAGGAAGCACGTATCGGTCCTGGCTATGACTGGCGCGGGAAAAAGTTACACCGTCTGCGTCATACTCGAGGAACTTTTGAAGAACGACATACCGATCGTCATCATAGACCCACACCGCGAATACCCGAGCCTGAAATACGAGAACGACGACTACGACAATATGCTCGCCTACGGCGTGAAGCCGGCGTCGTACGCTTCAAAGATAACAGAGTACACGACCAGCCCCCTGACGAATCCGGATGCAAAGAAGCTGTGCCTGAAACTCCAGTTCAATGTAGACGAACTGTCGGAGATAATGCCGATACACCTCGCAGACAAGCAAAAGATGATCCTCTACAACGCGTTGCACAGGCTCGAGGGGCAGGATTACACTATCTTCGATCTCATAAACGCCGTCCGTCTCGAGAAAGGCAAGGACAAATGGAAAGTGATCAGCCTCCTGGAATCGGTAGCCGCGACCGGTCTCTTCGACGGCAAAGCGATAACCGAGAAAGAACTAGTAAAGACTGGTCATGCCTCGATAATCGACCTCAAAGGGTCTGAGCCGTGGATACAGCAGCTCGTCGTAACCAAAATAGCGAAAGACCTTTTCGCTGCGATGAAACTAAACCAGTTGCCTGCGTTCTTCTTCCTGATAGAGGAGGCGCACAACTTCTGCCCTGAACGCGGATTCGGCGAAGCAATGTCTTCGGAAATTCTGAGAACGATAGCGTCGGAGGGAAGGAAATTCGGTCTACATCTGTGCGTCGTCAGCCAGAGGCCTGCGCGTGTAGACAAGAACGTGCTGTCGCAATGCAACACGCAGATCATACTCAAAGTCACGAACCCCAACGACCTGCGCGCCATAGGCCAGTCGATCGAGGGATTCACCTCGGGGATGGAGAACGATATACG
>CAIYYO010000309.1 GCA_903930485.1 Methanobacteriota archaeon | reverse complement strand
CGCCGCTATGCATCCCTCGCCTGCGGCCGTGCAAATCTGCAGGACCCCCCCGGTCACGTCTCCTGCCGCGAAGACGCCTTCGACGTTGGTTTCCTGGTTCCTGTCGACCTTGATGTAGTTCCTCTCGTCTAGAAGCACTCCGGCTTCTTTCGCAAGCTCGGAATGCGGGATGGTTCCGATGGAGATGAAGACGCCGTCGACCTTCAGCCTCCTCTCCTCGCCGGTCGTCCGGTCCTTGATCTTTATGCAGTTCACGAGCTTCTCGCCTCCGATGTCTTCGACAGAGGTGTTGAGCATGATCTCCACGCCTTTTTTGACCAGTTCCCGTTGACGTGCTTCCTCGGCCCGGAGCGTTTCTCTGCGATGGATAAGATAAACCTTCTTTGCCACGTCCGACAAATAGAGCGCATCCTGGAGGGCCGTGTTCCCACCCCCGACTATGGCGACCGTCCTGCCCTTGTAGAACGGAGCATCGCAGGTTGCGCAGTAGCTGACTCCTTTCCCGGTGTACTCTTTTTCCCCGTTGACTTCCAGCTTTTTATGCCCTCCGCCGACGGTTATGATGATCGCCTTCCCCTCGAACGTGCCTTCGGAAGTCGACACTTTTTTGATGTTTCCTTCGAGCTCCAGTTTTGTTGCTTCAGCATTGACGATAGTGACTGGGAGGTTCCTTACCTGTTCTTCCATCTTCTCCGAAAGCTCGGGGCCGGATATCTTCAGGAAGCCGGGATAGTTCTCTATGTTGTTCGTGAGGAGCATGTAGCCGCCGAACAGGCCTTTCTCGATGAGCAGGGTTTTGAGCTCCCTTTTTGCGGCATAGATGGCCGATGTCATCCCTGCAGGCCCGCCGCCTATGATTATCACGTCGTAGATCATCTTGAAGTTAATATCATTGGACTAAGGCAATAAATCTATGCGAAAGGGCTTATTCCGTAGTCTTGACCGTGACGTGGCCGTTATTGTCGACGCTGACGATCGTTACGCCCATCAACTCCTTGCCTTTCAGTTTTTTGCCGACCTCGTCCCAGGACAGGCCCGACTTTTTTTCTTCCCTCACGGTTGCGAGCAAGGTTTCTATGGCATGAAGGTTCTGGTAGACGGAATCGCCCTCTTTCCTGCATTCGACGGATTCTTTTTCGAAGCGTGCGATGAGTTCCGACTGCTTGGACTCGATCTCTTTGATCTTGCCGAGCTCTTTCGCGTAAAGGTCTTCTTTACCCTTTTTCGCGGAGTCGTGTTCCTGCCCGCTGAAGAACTCGTCCACTGCGTCATTGAAGCAGGGGAAGGGCTTTTTTTCATGTTTTTCGTAGATGGCGAGGTCGAACGGGATCACGTCTACCGGTTTTCCTTCAAGATATACGATCGACGCATGTGTTTGTCCGTTGTTTATTTTTTCCACTATCTCCTTGAAGGACTTGACAACGGAATCGATCTCTTTACTTGTCAGGCTTTTTGCGGGCTTGTCTTTGTCGATGCCTGAAAGCAGGCAGACCTCTTCGGCGTATACGCCTCCCAGTCCCGCGTCTCTCGCCAGGACCGAGACCGTCTTCTTGTCCGATACTGCGAGTATCTTTTTCAAATAATCGGCGCCGATGTCCATAGGATTCGCCGATTCCGGCGGGTACTCGTAGGTCTGTCTTACTCCGAGCTTTCGGTCCTTCCATCTCTGCCATTCCAGGAGGCCGAGTATCTTTTTTTCCGAGTCGCAGTAGATAACGTTCCCGCTGCTGAAGAATTCTGCCACAAGCATGTACCTTTTATCCACTCCCTGGATGTCTATCTCAACTATCCTGTCGAATCCGCGCTGCCTGACTGCCGTTACGTACGCGCCTTTCAGGTTCTTGCGTAGCTGCATTGCGAAATGCGAAGGCTGCTCCGGGGCTTTCCTCTCGAATCGTGTCAGGGCGGCGTATCCCGGCGCGAGGACGAGGTCCATGGAACCCCGGTTTACGGCGTGGAACCTGACCTTGAGCTCTTTTTCCCCGAGCTGGTAAGCCTTGTCTATCCTTGCTCCGGAGATCGATTCTGCGAATTCCCGCGTCAGGAAACGCAGGTCCACGGAGGTGAGCTGGGTTTTCATCACTGTTTCCTAAGCTTGCCCGCCTCCTCGGCCAGGAGCCGCAGATTGGCTGCAGCCTGCTTGTTCTCGGGATAGATCTCGAGGGCTTTTTTGTATTCCGTTTCGGCGTCGGCGTATTTCTTTTGCTCGTGCAAAAGCACGCCAAGGTTATTCCGAGTCTCGAGATGGTTGGGCTGCATGCTTAACGCGCGCCGGTACTCGGTCTCGGCTTCGTTTACCTTCTTCTTCATGTAAAGTATCGTGCCAAGATTGTAATGAACGTCCGCCAAGTTGGAGTCGATGCTCGCCGCAAGCCTGTACTCCTTCTCCGCGCCATCATAGTCGCTTCGCATCTGAAGCAGCACGCCCAGGTTGTTATGGAAGCAGGACACGTGCGGGTTGGCCTCGATAGCCTTCATGTAATTGTCTTCCGCGTCGTCGAACTTGCGCAGCTTGTGCAGGAGCGTGCCCAGGTTATAGAATGCGTCGGCCATGCCCGGATCGAGCTTTATGGCCGCGAGATATTCCTTCGCCGATTGCTCGTACATCATCTGTTCCTGGAACAGCGTCCCCATGTTGTAGTGCGCGTCTGCGAGGCTCGGATCCATCACCGAGGCTTTCTTGTACTCCTCCTCGGCATCTTGGTACCTTATCTGCTCGTGCATGAGCGTCCCGTAATTGTAGTGCACTATGGCGTTGTTCGGGTCTATTGCCATTGCGTTCTTGTATTCTTTTTCGGCTTCGTCGTAGTTGCCTTCTTTCTGCATCACGAGCGCCAGATTGTTGTGCGCGACGGCCGAGTCGCCTTTCAGCTCTATCACGCGGTTCAATATGCTCCGGGCGGTCTTCTTCGATTCAGAGTCGTTCTTTCCGGCAAACGAGGTCCCCAGCCGCAGGAGGAGGTCCAGATCGCTTACCGTCGCGGCTTTCAGCGCATCGATCGTTTTTCCCTGTGAAAACAGCTTTTCAGCGGTGTCTTGGTCCATGTTTTTTTTAACTCATATTCCTGATCCTCGCGAATACCGAGAAGACGAGACCTACGACCACCAGGACCGACAGTATTATCTCTATGAACAACGGCAGGGGTAGCCGGAGTATTGTCATCCCGGCGACGATCCCGAGGAAGAATCCGACGATCGCGCCGCCGACAACGTCCGTCTGGTTGTGGGCTCCTATCCTTATCCTGGAGTAGATGTATGCTACAGCTATCGGCGTGAGGACGACCGAGAGGAGCGGCCCTCCGGGATCGATGAAATACGAGAATGTTATTGCGCCGGTGGATGCAAGGCTGTGCAGCGACGGGAAACCGTACCTGAATAACGGTATGCCGTAGTCGGTGGTGGCATAAAAGGGCGTCGCTCTCTCGGTCCTGAAGATGCCTTTCAGCACTATTCCGACGAGGATGGCGAGCGCGATGAATAAGAGGGCGCAGGCGAACACGTGCAGCATTTTCGGCGCCTGGCTCCAGTAGGCGCTTATGTAAAAGAAGGCGACGATGAGGTATGGGAAGTCCGGAAACTTGTTTATGACTTGATATATGAAGCTGTACGACCCGGGTTTCGGGAAGAAGGGCTTGTATTTGAGCGACGATACGCGTCCGTAGTTCACGCCGCGGGGGCCGGTATATTTCGCCCGATAGTACGGCATGTAGACGATATAGTTGTATTTCACTTCCGCGGACTGGGTCAGGGCCTTCAGGAGGGCGCATATTTCGTCGGATGAATACTTCTCTTTATCCGCGTCGAATTCTTTCTGGGCCGTCGCTATCTCCATGAAGTGCTCGAGGTCGAACGGGTGCTCTAGCGAGGGCATCCGGAAGTTCGCGCTCACGTATTTCTTCGCAGGGTTATTCTCGAGGTTACGGTAGTCGCCTCTCTTGATCCCCACGAACTCGCCCAGCTCGGCCGCGAAAAAGGACGCGAACGCGTCGACCTCGCGCGTGAACGCGTTTCCGTTGAACCTTTTCCTGTCGTAGATGCCGACGAGGCCGTTCTTCATCAGTATCGAAAGATTCTTTCCCTGCACGTGCTCGTAAAGCATGTCTCCCTGGCTTATCAGTTCCAGCAATTGCCTGCGTGCTTCCTCAGGTAACTCGAGTAGCTGGCGCAGGAGACCGTTCTCCTTGAGCTCGCCTTCGTCTATGTAATACAGGTCTCCGTCGGACAGGTCAACGTAAGCGTATTTCCTACTCTCGGTATCGCCCGAAACCTTCCTCAACGAGAAGAAAGCGATCGGCAGGTATCTCCGGTCGATCTCCTGGATCTTGTCCGAGGCCCTGAGGAACAGGTTGGTTATCCTGTTCTTCAGTTTTTCCTTGAAATATCTTGAGACGTGCGCGTCGTCGATGTCTGATACGAATGCCTTACGGAGCATGACTGCTTCGATGTCGTAAACGAGGTTCGAAAGCTCCTGCCTGTCGACGAGTTTCAGCGGCAGTCCGGCGGCGAATTCCTTGGCATCTTTCGTGAAATAGGAGTTTGTGAAGTATACGGCGTTCAGCGCCCCGCGCTCCACCATGTCGGAATAGAAGTCTTCGACGTCGTCCTTGTCTATGCCCTGGTTCTCTTCCTCGACCCGGACAAGGGTTTCGACGTCTTTTCCCACCTTGTCGGACGAACCGACGACGAGGTCCTTACGCTCGGTCTCCTCTATGGTCTTGAGCGTGAGGCCCCATTCGCTGAGAAGCTTGACAAGGATCTTCCTCAGGGTGTCCGGGTCTATTCCCAGGAGGTTCTCTTTTTCAAGCTCGTCCCAGAAACGGTCGAAGCTGTCTGTGGAATGCATTTGGATACCTGTCTACTTTTTTCCGGTTTAGCGCATCAGGCGTGCGTTTCCTCTTCCAGCGGGGCTCCGGCTGCGCCTCCGAAATAAGCCTTGACCTTGGTCGGCACCTGCGTTCTCGTGAGGATCTCTCCGAAGCTCTCGTATTTCCGCAGCGTCGCGTCCCTGACCACGTAGAAGTAGTCGTTGTATTTCTTGAGCACCGGCAATTTGCTTTCCATTGCCTCAATGTTCGCCTTCAGGCTCATGTCTGCAATGATCTCTATTGCGACCAGCTTCCCGTCCGGGGTCTCGAAAGTCACGTCCGGGAGCTTGGTGTGATGCAGCAGGACCTTCTCGGTGTACTTCTTCACCTCTTCGAATATGATATGCTGCAGGACGAAGTGCTCGTCGGTATCGTCGGTCTCGTTCTTCACGATGTAGAGCTCGCTCTTGCCTTCGAGAGAATCCACTCTCGCCTCCGTGAACCCTATGTCTTCGAGCGCGTCTATCTGCTCGTTAGTCAGGTGAGTTTTGTCCTGCACGACGTCCATTATGTCGAGCTCGGGCTTCATCTCCCGGTCGATAGCCGGCCTCCCCGACTTCCTGATCATCTCCAATAATTCGTCGGGCTTGGTCGTAATTATCCTGTGCTCCTCAGGAGAAGACTGGATGTGTATCGGCACCCGGAGGTTCTCGGCGATAAGCAGCGCCGTCCCTACGGAGGCTATCCTGAGGAACCTTGTCTCCGCATCGTTGAGCTTGAACTTCTCGCTGATGGCGTCGACGACCGTCGTGTCCTGCTTGAGGAGCAGCTTCGTTGCGGTGTTCGTCATCACAGCCCTGCCGGCCCTGGAGTTGAGGACGTCCTCTACGTCCTGCGTTATCATGATAAGCGACAGGTTGAACTTCCTGCACGTCTTGACGAGCCTCAAAATATACTCTCCTTCCTCGCCTGCCGAGAAAACGCTCCACGCCTCGTCTATGCAAAGAACCTTTCTCTTCCGGCTCTTCTTCATATTGTTATAGACGTATTCGAGTATCAGGAACATGATCGGCCCCTTTCCGATGTCCGGGATGTCTTTCACGTCGAACGAAATAACCCGGTTGTCCATCTCGATCTTTGTCTGCTGGTTCAGGAACTTCAAAGGCCCGGAGACGTATCCCTTAAGCCTGTTCACGATGGACATCGCCGGCTTATAGATGATCTCTTTTTCCGACCGGGTCAGCGGGATTATGTGGTCGTAGAGGCTTTCAAGCGTCGGCGGCTTCCTGGACCACGTCTTCGGATCCTTAGTTATGCCGATGTCCTCATACGTCCCGTCGATGGCGTCGTCGAGGATAGCCCTCTGCCCCTCGGTAAGCTCCCCCAGAAGAACCCTGAAGAACGCAAGCAGCGACAGCTTCTTCTCCTCCAGAGGCTGGCCCATCAAGTCCATCGGATTGATGACGTTGTCGGAATCAGGCGCGATCTTGACGCTCTTGCCCTTGAACGTAGTGCAAAGGTCCGTATACTCGGCCTGCGGGTCGATGATGTTGATGTCGACGCCCTCCAGAAACTCCCTCATCAACAGAAGCTTGATAGTGTAGCTCTTCCCGCCGCCGCTCGTCCCCAGGACCAGGATGTTGGGATTCGAAAGCTCGAAAGGATCGACGATGATCGGTATGTTGTTGACCTGGTTGAAACCGATCAATATGCCGGTCGCATGATGCTCCAGCGACGTGATCGCGAAAGGGAAACAGGCAGACGCCGCCGAAGAAGTGATCTCTCTCGTAATGGATAATTCGTCGAATTGGATCGGAAGAACCGAGCGCAGGCCCTTATACATCTGGAAGGAAGGAACCTTCGGCGTCACCATGATGGAGCTCATCTTGGACTTTATCATAGTGCTCACCTTCTCAAGGCTCTTCTTGTCAAGGGCCTTGGAGTCGATGTAAAGGCTCATAGTGAACATCTTCTCGGTACCGTTCTGGATAGCCTCCAAAAGAGCCTTCGTATCGTCGTGCTTCTGGATAAGCGACTGAGGAACGATCTTGCCCTCCGCCTTCAGACCGTAAAGATCGGTCTTCTGCTTCTTTATCTCGGTCTCAAGCAGTTTCACAGTCGACTCGATAGAATACGGAGCGATATGGATAGACAGGTCGAAGTCCATGTTCATCTCGATCAGCCTAGTAAGCCAGCCGGGCTCGACCAGCCTCGGATAATTGATCGCAGCAATGATTCTGTGAAACTTGTCTATCTGGATGTCGTCGGCGTGCCTTATGATGGTGGCCGGAGAAGTCAGATACTGTATCAGACGGTCTTCATAATCGACCACATCGGCGTCGTCCTTCGCCTTATCCTCCTCCGAGGCGGCTTCAGCACCTGCGTCCTGCTCCCCAAGCTCCTTCGGCGAGGCCTTTTTTTTCTTCTTCGGGCCTAAGATGAGAGCCGATATGCCTTCCGGAAGCTTAAAGCCCGTTGATGCCATTTTATTGTGAGATCGGATGCAGGAAATACCCTATCCAAGCCGCTTACATGTCTTCGCTGACGTGATAATACTTCTTTGGAGCCTCATGCCACATCCTGCGATACATCGTTATAGGCGACACGAATTCCTCGTCAAGCCTGAAAGACTCCGTAAAATAGGAGGCATACATGTTCAAAAGCTGCTTGTTCCCAAGCCTCTCCGCGATGATGCCAGAAAGCGCCAGCGTCTCGATGATCGCTTTACTCCGGTCCTCTAGGTTCAATATCGTCTTAGTATCGTCCGTGAACCTCTTCGCCGGGATGATGATGTAAAACAGCCTGTCGTTGATCTTATTTGTCTTGATGTAGTCATACATGTACTCCGAGAAATGCTCATAATACGCGAGAGACATCTTGTCGTCCCTCTGCACGATGCGCCTCTTCAGGGCGTTCAAGTAGTCGGATAAGTCCAGGTTAATGGAACGCATAACGATCTGTATAGG
>CAIYYO010000308.1 GCA_903930485.1 Methanobacteriota archaeon | reverse complement strand
GAGCACAACTTCAAGGCGTTGCTTCTCGGCATCAGAAGAGATGAGCACGGGATAAGGGCCAAAGAGAGATACTTCTCGCCAAGGGACTATAATTTCAAATGGAACTATAAGGACCAGCCGCCTGAACTGTGGGACCAATATAAATCTAAATCAGACGACGAAACGCATATCAGAGTGCATCCGCTTCTTCACTGGACAGAGCTTGATATCTGGGAGTATATCAAAAAAGAGAAAATACCGATCATCGACTTATACTTCTCGAAGAACGGCAAGCGCTACAGGAGCATAGGATGCCACACCTGCTGCAATCCTATAGTCTCTAACGCCAGCACTGTCGACGAGGTTGTTGAGGAATTAAAAACTACCAACACTCCGGAAAGGGCCGGAAGAGCGCAAGACAAGGAAAAAGCATACATGATGCAGAAGCTCAGAGCTCTCGGCTATATGTGATGATTATGAACGACCTGAAAATTGTTATAGTCGGCCATGTGGACCATGGAAAATCCACGCTGATAGGCAGGCTGCTCTACGACACAGGCTCGCTGCCTGAGGAGAAGATGCAGGAGATACGGAAGACGTGCGAAACGATGGGCAAAGATATCGAGTTTGCATATATCATGGACAACCTCCAGGAGGAGATAGAGCAGAATGTGACAATAGACACCGCGCAGACTTTCTTTGAGACCAAAAAAAGAAAATATGTGATCATAGACGCCCCAGGGCACAAGGAGTTTGTAAAGAATATGATAACGGGCGCGTCGCAGGCCGACGCCGCGATACTTCTGATAGACGCGAAGGAAGGCGTCAAGGAGCAGACGAAGAGGCATGCGTACATACTCAGCATGCTCGGCCTGAGCCAGGTCATAGTCGCGATAAACAAGACGGATCTCGTCAATTACGACAAAAACGTCTTCGACTCAATAAAAAAAGAGATACAGATATTTTTAGCATCAATAGGCATAGCGCCAAGCCAGATAATACCAATATCCTCCAAGCACGGCGACAATCTCGCAAAGAAGTCAGACAAGATGCCTTGGTACACCGGTATGACAGTCCTGGAAAGCCTGGATGCGTTCAGCAACAAAGAGACGACAGCCCAAAAGCCTCTGAGGATGCCTGTGCAGGACGTCTACAAATTTGACGACAAGAGGATCCTCGTAGGCAGGGTGGAGTCTGGGATGATAAAGAAAGGCCAGGAGGTAATGTTCTTCCCATCGAAAAAGAAAACGAAGATAAAATCCATAGAAGTCTATGGGGAAGAACCCACAGAGGCGGAGCCTGGAAAGAGCATAGGCGTCACGCTGGAAGACCCGCTGTTCATAGAAAGAGGCGAGGTTATCGCCTCGGCAAGCAGCCAGCCTAAAGTCACAGACGATGTGGAGGCCAACATATTCTGGATGTCCCCGAAGAGCCTTGACATAAACGATGAACTAACGTTCAAGTGCGCGACTCAGGAGACTCCGTGCAAGGTAGTTAGGATAATAAAGAAGATAGATTCGTCGGATCTCAGCATAAAGGGCGAGAACTCATCGAGCCTGGAAGAGACCGAGGTCGGGCACGTGATAATAAAAACAGAAAATCCCGTCGCAATAGACAATTTCAACGAGATAGAAGAACTTGGCAGGTTCGTCCTGGTGTCAGGACACGACGTCGTTGCGGGCGGAATAATCAACAAGGCGAAATAGATGATAATTGTACTT
>CAIYYO010000307.1 GCA_903930485.1 Methanobacteriota archaeon | reverse complement strand
TGGGCTTGAGCTTCTTTTTCGCGAGCAGCAGGTTCGCAGAGTCTTTGGATTCCTTGATTGAGCCGAGGCTCTTTATGATTTTTGCATACTCTATGCCTTCGGGCAGCCGCTGGCTAGACGTCCTCGGGTAGCTGATGTAGGCGCTCGTGTAGAGTTCCTGTGCGACTTCCAGCGTCCGCCTCGGGTCGATGGAGAGCTGCTTGTATGCTTCCGTTTGAAGCGTCGTCAGGTCGAATGGCGTCGGGGGGGCTTGTTCTTCGCTCCTTTTCTTGACGTCTTTTACGACGGCCTTGTCGCCGCATTTCTTCTTTATCTCCTCTGCCTTGCCGTTCTCGAATATCTTGTCGAGAGCGTGCAATGCGCTTATCTTGTCGGCGTTCTTGAGGGAGATCATCTCTACCTCCCAGTATTTCTCGCTCTTGAATGCGTGTATCTTGTCTTCTCTTGAAGCGAGTATCCGCAATGTCGGTCCCTGTACGCGGCCGATGCTTAAGGTCACGTATCCGCGGGCTCTTCTGACTGAAAGTGTCAGCGCGCGCGACAGGTTTATCCCCCAGAACCAGTCCAGCTTGTGCCTGGTTATCCCTGCCTCGGCCATTCCCTTGTTTATCTTTTCCTGGTTTGCGTAGGCGTGAATGATCGCATCGTTCGTGAGAGTCGAGAACTTCATCCTGCTGACCTTGCTTGACAGGGGGTCGACTTCGCAGGCGTACTTTATCACGTTGAATGAAATGACTTCGCCCTCTATGTCGTAGTCGCATGCGTTGATGAAGGTGTCGCACTTCTTGGCAAGGTATTGTAGGTTCTCCAGATACTTCTTCGTGAACTCGGAATTCTTGTTGACGGTGTAACTGGGAGCCCAGTCGATGTCGAAGACGGGATAGCGCCAGCCGGCTTTGGTTTTTTCCTTGAGGCTGTAGATGTGGCCGACGGCGGGAGCGATGTATATGTCCTTGATCTGGTGATAAGTAGCGCCATCCTTCGAGAGCCTTCTCTCCTCTCCTTTCCCGATGGCGTGCGCGATTCTCTCAGCTACGTTGGGTTTCTCGGTTATTATCAGGGTAGCCATTTGCCTTTATTTCTTTGGTTATTTAATAGAACTACAGGGGTTATTAAATAGATTCCGGTAAAAATAGATTATACGGCTATGTCAAGAATGAAAAACGTCATAGGCCTCGCGGGTGCGATAGGCTCGGGAAAAACCGCGGCAAGCGACCACATATGCGTCAAATACGGGGCGGCGCAATTGCGTTACTCACAGATATTGACGGACGTCCTCGGCAGGCTGCACCTTCCGAACGAACGCGGGAACCTTCAGACCCTGGGCGAATGCTTGCGTAGGTCATTCGGCGACGACGTCGTAGTCAACGCCTTCCGTAAAGACCTTGAGGCATGCCCTGCCGATATCGTGGTCGTGGACGGGATACGTTACCCGAACGAGGTAGCGATGCTGAGGACCCTTGAAAACAACGTTCTACTGTTCATAGATGCGCCGGAAGAAGTCCGGTACAAGCGGGCGGTCGCGCGATCGGAAAAAGGCGAAGCCTCCCTGAGCTTCAAGGACTTCGTCAAAGCCGGATCGAGAGAGACCGAGAAGCAACTGCCAGAAATAAAGAAGGCCGCAGACTACGTGATAGAGAATGACGGGACGGTCTACAGCCTGTACTCGAAGATCGACGCGATCCTTGCGAAGAGGCTTAAGTGACGTTTTTCAGAAGCTACCCTTATCATCACAGTCGAGACTCAGCCTGGGTCGGTATCATCACTTATAGAATAATAGGGACTACGGGAATATATCTCAGGAGCTTCCCGGAGGCTTCATCATGCCCTGTATCTCGGTACGCAGCTCGTCGAGCTTCTCTATCATCTTCTTTTCCTGCTTTTCGAGCATCTTGACCCTTGTTTCCGACAATTCTTTGTCCTCTTTCAGCTTCTTCTCGGACGCGTCCTTGGTGGTCTCTATGAGGAGCGGTCCTGCGCTCCTGTAGACCTTTTCCCCGGAGGATTCTTCAAGGGCTTTCAGCGCGTTGTCTATCTCTGCGGATTGAAGAAAATACTGCTGCTTCTGCATCGAGGTCAGCTGTAGCTGGTTTTGCAAAGTCTGGAACTGAGCCAGCTTGTCCTGAAGCTGTTTTGGTATTTGTTGATCCATTTTATTTTTTTTCCCCTGGTGAGGTCGACGCACATGCCGACCCACCTCAGGTAGGTGTTCAGCGCCGCTCTCATAGAACTCAGGTCCTGGGCGCTTATGTCTACTAAAAGGCCGTTATCCTCGTAGGCCAGTTTCACGCTGGCGCGCTGTAGGGCAGCGCTTCCGGCTTCTATCCCGACGGCGTTGCAGCACGTTTCGGCCGCGTCTTTCGGGATCTCGAGCAGGACTGTTAGTCGGTTCATCCGGATGCCGGGAGGTGCTTTATTTCGCCTGGACCATCCTCGGGCTTCCCTTGTTCTTTTTCACCCAGATGTTCGACCTCTTCTCCCGGCACTTCGTGCATTTAAGCTTGTGCTGTATGAGGTAGTCGTATTCCACGTCGTTCCCGCATTCCATGCATACGTACGTCATTTTGTTTATTAAAAATATCAGAAATATTATCCTTTTCTCTCCTGTATAAGCGACGCCTTCTGGGCGGTCGGGAAATAGCTTGGGCCTGCGAGCTTGGTATCGCAGTAATTGCACTGCCATACGCCTGACCCGATTCTTGCGATCTTTTTGCCGCAGTTCGGACAGGAATTAAACTTGGCGGCGTCCTCTATCTTCCTTATCTCATCCCTGAGCCTCTTGCCTGTTTTTACGCCGTATCTGCCGACGCTTCCAATCCTTTTAGTGTGGCTGTACATTCTTCTTTAAACGTTTAGGAATATTATAATGGATTCCCTTTATAAAAATCGCCTTCTATGCCCTCTTCAGTGCTCGTTCCTGAAGTATTCTATGGTCTTTGCGAGCCCTTCCCTGAGATCGACTTTCGGCTTCCAGGAAAGCACCCTTCCCGCTTTGGATATGTCCGGGTTCCTCCTGTAGGGGTCGTCTTCCGGCAGGTCCAGGAAAACAGTGCCGGATTTTGCCCCGGTCAGCTCTTTCACGACCTCGGCCAGCTCTTTTATCGAGAATTCGTCGGGGTTGCCTAGGTTCATTAACTCTCCCTTGGTTTTGTCGCAGAACATCGCCTTCTTTATCCCCTCGATCATGTCCGAGACGTAGCAGAAGGATCTGGTCTGGGATCCGTCGCCGTATATCGTTATGTCTTTGCCGGCAAGGGCCTGGGTTATGAAGTTGCTGACGACGCGTCCGTCGTTGGATTTCATGCCCGGCCCGTATGTGTTGAATATCCTGATGATCCGTGCGTCGGTCTTATGTTCCCTCAGGTATATCGAGGTTATTGTTTCGCCTAGGCGCTTGCTTTCGTCGTAGCACGCCCTTATTCCGGTCGTGTTGACGTTCCCCCTATAGGATTCTTTTTGCGGGTGTTCGAGAGGGTCGCCGTATACCTCGGAGGTGGATGCGAACAGGAATCGGGCGCCGTGATTTTTGCAGTATTCGAGAAGGTTTTGGGTGCCTAAGGTGTTTGACTGGAGCGTGTGCATGGGATAGCTCTGGTAGTCCTTGGGCGACGCCCTCGATGCCAGGTGGAAAACGTATTTGACGCCGTTGAGGTCTTCTTCTAACTCGTCCAGGGGCTCGGTTATGTTGTGTTCAGCGAAGGTGAAATTCTTTTTCCCGGTGAGGCCTTCTATGTTCTTCTTCCTTCCGGAAGAGTAGTCGTCCAGGCACACTACTTCGTAGTCCTGCATGAGAAGCCTGCAGAGGCTTGAGCCTATGAATCCCGCGCCTCCGGCGACCAGGGCTTTTTCCATTGTTCTTGGATAGAATTATGAACCTAATCCTTTTTAATGCATGCCAATGCATTCGTCTCCGCGCCCTTCGAGAGCGTTCAAGAGGTCTCTGCTTCCGACTTCAGGCAGGCAGATGACGTAGTTGGCGCCCGCTTTTTTCATCTTGTTGACTGAAGTCGTCTCGTTGGCGCGCGCGTATACTTTTATCCCCGGATTCGCTTCCTTTGCGGTCAAAATAGTGTAGACGACCTCCGGGTCCGAGTCAAGGGCTATTATCATGGCCTTTGCCTTTTTCACGCCCGCAAGCTCTAAGGTTTCCGGGTTCGTGGAGTCGCCTTTGACGCATGCTAGTCCCTTCTTCACAGCAGCGTCGAATCTGCCGTCTTTTTTCTCTATGACTACGACGTCTTCCAGTTTTTCCGCAAGAAGGCTTCCGACATCGCCGTAACCGCAAAGGATCACGTGGTCTTTCGCCTTCTCAATAACGTCTTCCATCCTTCTCAATTTAAGCACCTCGAATAGTCTTCCCGCGATCAAGGTCTCTGCTATCGCGCCGGCCAAATAGTAAAAAGAGGCGACGCCTAAAAGGACCAGCACCATCGTGAAGACCTTGGTCTCGTTCCTGGTTGCGATGTCCGAATACCCTAACGTGGTTACCGTTATGACTGTATGATATAATGCATCAAGCGGGGACAGGTTCTCAAGCCGCGAGTACCCTATAGTGCCTGAGGCTATCAATAATATTATGACGCTTACGGCTATGAAGAGGTGTCCGCCCAGTATCCTCCGCTGGTGTTTTTTCATCGGCGATCACGGCGTCAGCCGGTGGCGGTCTCTCGGAAACAGGACCACTTCGCGGATGGGGAGTTCGAGCATCTGCATCATCATCCTGTCTATCCCGAGTCCGAATCCGCCGTGCGGGGGCATCCCGTACTTGAATGCGTCCAGGTAAAAGCTGAAGTTGCCCGGGTCGAGTTTCAGGGCCTTCATCCGGTCTACCAGAAGGCCGTAGTCGTTTATCCTCTGGGCTCCGGAAGATACCTCTACGCCTTTGTATTCCAGGTCGAAGGAGCGCGAGTATTTTTCCGAGAACGGCATGGTGTAGAACGGCCTCACCTTCAAGGGATAGTCTTTTATGTAATACAATTCCGTCGAGCGCTCGTTTTTCATCACCTCGCCGAGGAGCTTTTCGCCTTCGGTGTCTATGTCCTCGCCCCAGGCGATCTTTTTCCCGTGCGCGGCGAGCATCTCCAAGGCTTCGTCGTAGGTCAGGCGCTCGGCCTTTTCCGGAACAGTTATCTCTTTTTTGAGGATGCCTAGCTCTTTTACGCACGCAGCCGCGGCTTTTATCATCTCGAGGACCAGGCCTTCGAGGACCGACAACACTTCTTCCTCGTCTTTTATGAATGCCAGTTCGACGTCCACGGCCGTTACCTCGTTCAGGTGCCTTCTTGTGTCGTGCTCCTCGGCCCTGAAATAGAACGTCGTCTCATAGACCCTGTCGAGGCCGGACGCCATCATCATCTGCTTGTAGAGCTGCGGAGACTGGGCAAGGAACGCCTCCTTGTCGAAATAGGAGATAGGGAACAGGTTGGTGCCGCCCTCGCTCGCGCTCGCGATTATCTTGGGCGTGTGTATCTCGATGAAGCCGTTGCTGTCAAGATACGAACGCGCGGCCCTGACGACCTTGCTCCTAATCGTGAATATGGCGGAGACATCCGGTTTTCTCACGTCCATGAACCTGTTGTTCAGCCTCGTGTCTATGTCGGCGTCGACCTTTAGCGTGACGTCCATGGGCAGCGGCGACTGCGCAAGGCTGAGTATAGAAATATTTTCAGGTATGACTTCTACGCTCCCTGGAGCTCGCGAATTCTTCTGGACGCGTCCCCTGACTTCTATCACGGATTCCCTGCTGGCCGAGTCGATGGCCTTTAGGACGGTCGCGTCGCAGGTGTCTTTTTTGGCCGTGATCTGGACGAAGCCTTCCCTGTCCCTGAGGACGAGGAATTTGAGCTTCCCGAGGTCGCGTATCTCGTGCACCCATCCCGCTACGGTTACCTCTTTTCCGTCTAGTTCCGGCTTTATCTCGCCTGAGTAATGAGTCCTCATTTTTGTCTGAATAGAAGATTTATTAGGTTTTCACAGGCTAAAAATCCTTACCACCAGTTCAAAAAATCACTAAAAATTTGAACGGTAAAAATAGTACTAAAAAATCAATTTCCAGTGCAAGGTATTTAGGCCAAAACGCACCAGAAGCTCGGGGCTTCATAATCCTTCCTATTGGGATGCGGTTCCGTCCGAGCGCAGGCTCTACGTCGAAGTCCTCGGTTCAGGTCGTGAAAGAAACAAGGCGGGCGACAACGACAAACCACAGAGCCGTCGACCGAGGGATAGCACATTTTTCTTTAGTTTTTTTTCTCTATATAAAAAAGTAGCATGGGATTTAAAGAAAAGTATATAAAGAGTTAAACACAATTATTAACAAAACATAATAAGGAAAGCATGAATCTTTAGAAATTCAGGATATAAATATCGTCACTTTTTTGGCCTGTCGGGGCTTCAAAAAATTCATAAGAAAGGATGGTGGTTCGTAAAATAGATAAAAAAATAAGGCTCATAGCATTGGTTTGCATCCTGGCACTCCTCTTTCCTATCGTATACGCTCAAGAAATCAACGACTCCTCCGCGGGCACGTCCGAGGCCGCGTCAAGCGTCCCGGCAACGACCGGAGCATGGTTTTCCTCTGCCGTTTCTTCGGTCTATGAGGCGACGACTACGTCTGTTGCCCCCGGTAGCGAAGTCATAACTGATACTCCTGCAGGGAATACGACTGTCCGGGATGCGCCGTCGACCTCGATTTATCTAGGGGAAAGCGTGACCGCCTCCTGCACTACGACGCTGACCGGGTATTCCACAACATCGGCAGAATCCGGTTTACCCGGCCTGTCGACTACTTCGACGACGTATGCGGAGCCGTCGCAGGGCTTAGGCACGTTGGATGATCTGGACAAGGCCGGCCTGGTGCTTGACAAAAACACGTATTCTGCGGGAGAGGATTTCAGCATAAAAGTCCTGGCGAGGGGTTTATCCTACGACCTTTGGCTGAGGGAACCGGGCGAGGGCTGGGTGCTGGCTTTCCAGAATTATTCCGTAGACGCCGAGTACGTCTATTCGGCCAACACCTCGGGCAATTATACGGTGATGGCGGAGTTCTTTTACGGGAACCTTTCAAGGCAGGTGAACAAGTATTTTGAAGTCATTCCATACGCGGAAGAGGAGCCTGGAAAATCGAATGCATCCCCGCCTGCAGTCCCCGCTATCCCGCAGGAGCCGGTCATCGTCGCGCCTTCCGGGAATTTTACGGCCGGGCCGCTCTTGCTCCTAAATCCCCTGGCCAGCTCCGGGTTGGATGTAATCGCAGTGTACGGGTTCAAAACCGAGGGCAAGGGCGACCTTCGGATAATGCCCGTCAACGGCTCCTCTTTTTCCGATATCGAGTACGTGGGCCTTGACTGCGGCGGAGACGACGTCACGGGAAGCTCGTTCCTGGTCCTCGACTACCTGCTCGACAACATGGTATATGCCGCGGTGCCGTTCATGCTGCTCCCGGTCAGCGTCGTATTTTTGTTCAGGAGAAGGCTGCTGCGGTCCGGATATGTCGCTCCTGCCGCGGCGGAAAACAAAGACCATCGCAGGATGCTCCTCGACTACGACCGTGCGATGACCGACTCCCGTAAGACCCAGGATCGCAGATCGCTTCAGTCGCTTCGCCGCGAGAACGAGATCTATCGGCTGAGCAGGCCTTCGAGGGATCTCGTTTCCCAGCTTGCCGAATACGATCGGCGTATTGCGATGGGTCACCGGGGCGTGGATCTTTTGCTGAACGGGGCGACTGCGGCTTTGATAGTGCTCCTGTTGTCGATGATCCTGTCCGGCCTCTCGGCGATGAAGACTCCTGCGCCGGACTTGGAGGTCGTGCACATAGACGGCAGAACTTATCATCTTATGTCTTACGGCCAGGATATCAACGAGACGTATAAGGCGGTGGGCGTTTATTTCAAGGATTACTCTTGCGCGAAGACTTCTTACGCCAGCTTCAGGACTCTCCGGGCCGGAACGCACGTTTTGGAGTTCGGTTTCAGGAATGCGAGCGAGCAGGCTGTTCTCGTTGTCTCCGGGCCCGAGGTTTCGTCGACGACGACTGCGACGACGTCATCCATGCCCGGGCAGGGCGGAGCTGAATTGGCCGGCGTGAACGTCTCTACGGATAAAAAACTGTACGTCGTTCCTGAAGAAGCGAGGATATGGGTCGAGGCGGAAAATCTTTCATGGGATCTCTGGATAAGGGATCCGTCGGGCTGGCTCATGGCGCTGCAGAACCAGAGCGGCAGCATCGAGTACTTGTATTCGGACGACGCTCCGGGGAACTATACTGTGAGGCTGGAGGTTTATTCCTTTATGGGGACGGTCGACTACTTTTCCAGTTTCGAAATAATACTGAATGAGACTAACGCAAGTAACATAAGTAACGCAAGTGCCAACCTTGCGGCTAATCCGGCGAACGGTTCGATAATGGTCGCGCCCATGCCTCCGGTGCAGGGCGCAGTCTTGGTCGGGGAACCCGTTAACTGGAGTCAGGAATTCCTGGTGACGAATACTCTGAATGCTTCAAATACCGGCCGGGTCTGTCTGCCGATCCCTCCCGATGCTTCGAGCCTGGAAATATCCGGTCGCGGGGTGCTGATATCCAAGACGCCGTGCTTCGATCTAAATCTCTCGGAATATGAAGAGCTCACCTTGTCGGCCGGGTTCGCGACGTCGCCGGTGAGCGTCGTCGTCGACAACGCCTCGGAAACGGACATCTCGTCGATGATACCCGACGACGCCGTCGACATCACGGTGTTCGACGCTGGCAGGGTCGTTGAAAGGATCCCGGACGCAAATTCCATCCCTGAGGAAGGGCTCAATCTTACGCTGTTCAGCGAGCAGGTGACGGTCGTCCACAACTCCTCGATGCATTACGAGAACGTGACTGTAGAACTTCCGGTCCCGGAAACCAACCTCACAGTGACCGACGAACAGAACGACTCGCAAAAACAGATAGACCGGGGAGCCATAACCGACCGCAAGATCGACCTCCTCGTCGGCCGGCTCTCGAACAGGTCCTTTACGATTACTCCGAGGATCGAGCGGCTGCAGGGCCGCGCCGTCGTCGGCGAGCCCGTGAACTGGACCATCAGCGCAGGCGATTCCGTGGTGACGTACAGGACTCCTGCGCCTTCGAGGGTTGAGGATGCGCCCGTGGTTTCAGGCGGCGTGTGGGCCAAGAGGGTCCGCATAGACAGCAATGCGTCGATGCATTATTATAACGTGTCTGCTTCAGCCGGTTACGAGCCGCGTCCCGGAGCGGCGGTCGGGCTTTACTGGATCGTCAACGGTTCAAGAATCGACGTCACCGGCGATAGTTCGTTCAACGTGGCCTACGAAGACTCCGACGGAGACGGGGTCGCAGACATGCTGTCGTGGACCGTGCCTCAGCTGTCGAGCCAGGATTTTGAAGTGGATGTTAACATCAACGTCATCAACGTGCAGAGTTTCCCGACGGCGGGCGGGAACTGGACGGTCTTGTTCAATACGACCGGTTCGGCGGACCTGACGATATCGACTATTGAAGGGACTAAGTGGAGCGATTCCGACGACTCCGGCGACTTGCGTTTCCTGGAGCTGCGGTGCGGCGATACTGTCCTGAAATACTCCTGGGTGAACGATTCGGTGTTTGTCGGGAACTACTCCTGCGACGACCTTGGATATGAGACATCTCACGTCATATCTTCCGGGCAGCACCACCTCATGTTCGTGTATGGTTCCGCGGTCGCTTATGCGAACAACTTCGCATGCGATACAGGAACGACGAACGATACCTGCACCGTCTCTTCCGCTCAGGTCATGCTTAACAATACCGGCATATACGGCTCAGGGAATCTGTCGATCACCACCGGCAGT
>CAIYYO010000306.1 GCA_903930485.1 Methanobacteriota archaeon | reverse complement strand
GCTCGATAGCGCTGACGTATTTGTGTTTTGTAAGAATGTTCTGCGCCGGGGTTGGTTTGGGTATGAACCGCCTCTGTCGGTTCACGCCAGGCGCTACTTCGCTCTGGCTCGATAGCGCTGACGTATTTGTGTTTTGTAAGAATGTTCTGCGCCGGGGTTGGTTTGTATTCATCTTTGGAGCTCGGCTCCCCCGGAGAGCATCACTTCCCCGGCGGTCTTTCGACCGTCATACAAAGGCCGCTACGGCGCAATGTTGCCTGCTTTCTTGCTCCGTTATTCATGTGTCTCGTAACAGTCTTCGCAAAGAGGCAAATATAATGACGGACTTTGAACAGATTAATCAGATACCTGCCCTTAGTCCGGACGGCAATGCGCTAGTCTCGGTTTTATATGCCGGCTCCTTTACCGAAAAGCTTTTTATTTCCTAAACAATGTTAAAAGCGGTTTGAACATAATTGTAATAATCTATCATGATAATTATACACTATTTATAATGATTTATCATTAAGTTGAATACTGTTTGCTTTTTATACTCTCTTTGCGCTATTATAATCAACTAAATTTTGAGGTGCAACTATGAAAAATTTAGAAAACAAAACAACAGCAGCCCAAATAATGAATAAACCGGTCGTAACGATCGGGTTATGTGAAACAGTTGAAGACGCCATAAGAAAGATGCAGGAACGGCACGTGAACTGGCTCGTTGTGGAAGAGGACGGATTTCCCGTGGGCTTGATCACGCGCGACTTGATAATATCCCTCGTCATTCTCGAGGGCGTGAAGCCCTATAAAAAGACCGTCCAGGATCTTATGACCGACCTCGACACCTGTTTTGAAGCGGATTCGGACATCAGAACTGTCATGAACTATATGCTGAAGGCCGGCGAGGACGCGACGGTGATAACTGAAAAAGACAAGATCGCAGGCTTCATATCTTTGGGCGACATTTTCAGGCATATCCACGAAGGAAAGATACCCCAAGAATAACAAAGCCGGGATCCGCTGTTAGAGGCTCTAACGATGCCTTAACGCTTTCTTCTTTTATTTTTTAAACAACTATCCTGTACTTCCCGTAGATCAGATAAGCGTTGATCACCAGCACTATGAGCGCCGCTCCGATGACCCAGTCTTTTATGCTCGTCGGCTCCCATTCCCTGTCGATGTTCTCGCCCATGTTCTTGTAGATCTCATTCAGAGTGCCTGCATCGACTGATTTATAGTATAATCCGCCGGTATCTGAGGCGATCTTCTGCAAAGTGGCTTCGTCGACGGGTTCCGCCATCTGCGGCTGGCCGAACATGTCGTAGCCGAGTATGACCTGTTTGTCTGTCCCTAGTGCTACGGTATGTACCTGTATCTTGTTCTTTTTCGCGTATTCTATGGCGTCATCCGGGCTGATGGATCCGGCATTGTTGACCCCGTCCGAGAGCAGTATCACTACCCTCTTTTGGTTAGGTATCGATGAAGCCATGTCTATCGCAAGCGATAAGCCGTCTCCTATCGCGGTCTGGCCCTGTTTCTGTTCGATGGCGTGTAGCCGTTCGATAGCCTTGTCCTTGTAAGGCGTTAGGTATGACGCGGTGGTGGCTCCTGATTCGAATATGACTATGCCCACGTTGTCTTTGTCCTGAAGGCTCTTTATCAGTGTCTCTGCGGCTGCCTTGGCGGCTTCAAGCCTCGTCGGCTGGTAGTCGTTCGCGGACATGCTGCCGGAGTCGTCGATGACGATGACGACGTTCACGCCTTCTTTCGCGTTGTTCAATGGGATCCTGGGGTCCGCGAGTCCGATTATTATCAGCGTCGTCGCGGTCAGGAGAAGAATGAACGGGAGCCTCATCCGAATCTGTATCCTCCTGTTCGCCGAACTCTTCAAGGCCTCGACGGAGCTGAATTTCAGGGCCGCCTTCTTCTTTTTCGCGAGGTAATCCCTGTACAGGAGCAGTATGAGCGGCACCAGTATCAGCAAGGCCAACAATATCGGCTCTCCGAACGTTAACGAAAACTGGGGGCCTGTCGTCATCTGATCGCCCTCCTCTCCCGCATCTTCAGGAATCTTTTCAACGGAACGTGGAACGGCTCGTCGGTCGCCACAGTGACCATGTCGATCTTCAGCTTCTTTGTCTTTTTTTCGAGGGCCCGGCTCCGTTCGCCTGTATGTTTGGAATACGCTTTCCTGAAGGCAGGATCCGAGGTGTTGACGAGTATCTGTTCCCCTGTTTCTTCGTCTTCGAGCAGTGCATAACCGATATCGGGCATGTCTTTTTCCGCCGGGTCCCCAAGGTTTATGAATATGACGTCGTGCCTGTTCTTCAGGTATTTGACCGACTTCTCGTAGTCGCCGGACAAGAAGTCTGATATCACGAATATGACGCTCCTCTTTTTCACGATCCTGCCCAGCTTTATCAGCGAATTGTTTATGTCGGTCTTCGCGTTCGCGGGCTCGTAGTATATCAGTTCCCTGAGCATCCGCAGGGCGTGCCTCCTTCCGGTCTTTTTGCGCATGAACCGCTCGATCCTGTCCGTGAAGAGGCAGAGTCCGATGCAGTCGTTGTTGTTTACCGCCGAAAAGATGATCGATGCGGCTATCTCTATGCCGAGGTCTTTCTTGCTCTTGTCCCTGCCGAAGTCCCCGCTCCTCGAAACGTCGAATACGATGTAGATGTCCAGGTTACGTTCCTCGATGTATTCCTTGACGTAAGGGGCATTCAGCCTCGCAGTGACGTTCCAGTCTATGGAGCGTATATCGTCGCCGGCAACGTATTCCCTGACCTCCGAGAATTCTATGCCGCGGCCCTTGAAGACTGATCTGTAGTTCCCTGACAGTAGGCCGGATACGGGTTTCCGGGTCTTTATCTCAAGCTTTCTGACCTTCCTTAAGACTTCCCTGACCTTTGGCATTATGGGCTCTTGACCTTGGAAAGTATCTTCTCTACGACGTCGTCGCTCGACAGCTCCTCGGCCTCGGCTTCGTAAGAGAGTATGACTCTGTGCCTGAGAACCTCATGCGCGACGCCTTTTATGTCTTCCGGCAAAACGTAGCCCCTGCCCTTCAGCATCGCATGAGCCTTGCCTGCGAGAATCAACCAAATCGACGCCCTGGGAGATGCCCCGTATTCTATCATCCCGTCAAGGTCGAGGCCGTGCTCATCGGGATGCCTGGTAGCGTCCACCAAAGCCGTAACGTAATCCTCGATCTTGTCGTCTGCGTATATCTTCCGGTTGAAATCCTGCGTATCGGTAATCTCTTTTCTCGAAAGGATCTTTCTCGGATTTATCTCAAGCCCTGCCGTGTTCCTTTTGATTATTGTTTTCTCCTCGGCTCTGCTCGGATAATCAATTAACAGCTTGAAGGCGAATCTGTCCACCTGGGCTTCAGGTAGCTTGTAAGTTCCCTCGGTCTCTATCGGGTTCTCGGTCGCGAGCACCATGAAAGGCCGGTCGAGTATGAATGTTGTCCCGTGAATAGAAACTTGATGCTCCTGCATCGCTTCGAGCAGAGCCGACTGGACCTTGGGCGGCGCCCTGTTTATCTCGTCTGCGAGGATGAAATTATGGAAAACCGGGCCCTTCTCTGTCGTGAACGAGCTGTTCCTGTAATCATAGATTTTTGTGCCCACGATATCAGAAGGCAGCAAGTCGGGGGTGAATTGAATCCTTGCGAAGCTGGCCTCAAGCGTCTCCGCGAGTGTCTTGACCATAAGGGTCTTGGCAAGACCCGGAACTCCTTCAAGGAGCACGTGTCCGCCTGCTACCAGTCCTATGAGGAGCTTCTCCAATATGTCTTCCTGCCCGACGATGACCCTGGAGACCTCGTCCAATGCTTCCTGCAGCCTCTCGGAATGCCTTTTAGCTTCAGAATTAAGCCTTTTGACCTCCTCATCCATAGTAAAACCACCCCAATTTTTTGAGGAAAATAATAAAAAACAAAATAAAAGAAAAAAGAGAAAAAACTATCGAACCCTCACCCTGTAGCCCGGATCCTTCTTCCTGGAATCCGACCGTTCGATCCTGACCTCTAGGACCCCGTTGACGTAAGACGCTTTAGCAGTCTCAGGCTTGACCTTGCAAGGGAGTACGAGCTTCTTGTGATAGCACCGCCTAGGAACGTCGACGTCTATCTCGATCGACGACTCGTCGATCTGGAGGTCTATGTCGTCCCTGACCACGCCAGGAATCTCTACTACGATGGATACCTCCCTCTCCTTTTCGATCACGTCGGTCAACAGCTCTCTGTCCTCGGGCTCTCCTGAAAGGATGCTCGGAATATTGCCGAACTCCTCGATCGAGGGTTTCCCGTCAGAGCCGACCCTCATGGAGAAGCCGTATACGTAGTGGCCTTCCTTCATCGATTCGCGGACGGACTTGTCTTTCAGCTCCTCGAATATGCGGCCAATATTCTCCAGTTCGTCTTCCAGCTCCTTGAAGAATTCGTCTTCGAAGTCGTCGTCCCATCCCCTGTCTTTTTTTCTTTTAGGAATCATTTTCTACCTCTCACGTTTTCCTTCGATAAACTCTTCCACCCGCGTCTTAGCCTCTGAATCGGAATACTGCTCTATAGGATGCTTCATGAAATATGACGACGGGCTCTTAAGCACGCCAGAAACCTTCCTGTCAAGCGCCACCTTGCAGCACCTGATGGCGTCGACCATGATGCCTGCCGAGTTCGGAGAATCCTCGACCGAAAGACGCAGGTCTATGGTAAGAGGGACGTCGCCGAACTTCCGGCCCTCCATCCTGATGAAGCAGACCTTGTTATCTTTGAGCCACGGAATGTAGTCGGAGGGCCCTATATGTATATCTGCATCATCCATCCTCTCCTTCATCTGCGACTGAACCGCCTCGGTCTTGGATATCTTCTTGGACGCCAGCCTCTTCCTCTCGAGCATGTTCTGGAAATCGGTGTTGCCGCCGACATTCAACTGATACGTCTTTATGACTTTGACTCCCCGGTCCTCGAACAATTTCGTAAGCGTCCTATGGACAATCGTCGCCCCGACCTGGGACTTTATGTCGTCGCCTATGCATGGCAGGCCCTTCTCCTCGAACCTCTTCACCCACGAAGGCTCGGAGGCGATGAAGACCGGGATGGCGTTTATGTATGCTACTCCCGCCTCAAGGCAGCATTCGGCGTAATACTTGGTAGCCTCCTCTGAACCGACGGGCAGGTAACTGATCAATACCTCTGCCTTCGCCTTCTTCAAAACCTTGGCAACGTCGACCGGGAGCTGCTTGCCGTCGACGAGAAAAGATTCTTTTGTCGTCTCGGCAACCCCGTCAAGGACAGGCCCCTTCAAGACCTCGATGCCTATCTTCGAAACCTCCTGGAACTTTACGGTGCAATTCGGGGGCGAAAAAACAGCCTCAGAAAGGTCTTTGCCTATCTTCCGTTTGTCGACGTCGAATGCCGCGACGAACTTGATGTCCCGTATACGATAGCCGCCGAGCACGTTATGCATGAGCCCGCTCACATACGGGGAATTCTCGTCCGCGTCCCTGTAATACTCAACGCCCTGGACTAGAGAAGAAGCGCAGTTCCCGATCCCTACCAAAGCAACCTTGATTTCCCCCATTTTCTTAGGTATACTAATGGATTCAAAGAGATAAAAACCTTTATCTGCTATTTGTACACGACATCCAGATACGGTCCATCCCTCCCGCCTGCCTCGAAGGAGACGTCGCGTTTGTCCCATTCGTTCTCTACCAAACAAGAACTCTGTCCCTGGCTCTCCCACAGGCCTTCTGCGCCACGTATTTGCAGGGACACAATACCGTCGCCATTGATTTTCTCCTTTAACATGTTTGTCAGTTCGAAGGAATAAGATCCTGTCGAGGAAATTTCTGCTGATGAGGCAGCCGTTCCGTCAATATCATACAATGGTTTGCATTCCCCACAATACGGTTTCGTGCAGATGTCGCCGCCGGGCAGGCATTTAACGACTTCAGGTATCTTGTTCGCGGAGTAGATGCTTATTGTTTGTTTTCCGCCTATGTCCGAAGCTTTGAGATAAAGTTTTGCACCCAAAATCTCCGCGTTCTTTGGAATATCAGACACGTCGAACCTCAGGTTGAATCTCTCAGTCGCAGGGGCATAGAAACCGGTCGCGGTCTTGAAGCACTTGTATCCGGCGAACAGGCTCCCCTCGCTCGCGGAATAACAACTGTAATAACTGTTATCGCACGCACCATGCACACCCATCAGGTAAGACTGCTCCTTCAGGACCGGGCGGAAGGTTTTGGAATCGATCAATGTCTTCGTGACGAGGCCGACCTGGCTTCGGCCGCAGGACTTGTAATCGTATGAGACCTGTATCGAGAGGCCCTGACCCTGGACCGGAGTTACGGAAAGGAGACACTCGGCCTGCTGGCCTGGGGCCAGAATATCGGAGTCGCAGGAGATCAATTTTCCTTCTGGCTTGGAGTAGACGCTTTTGATGGAAACGTCGACGTCGCCGGTGTTCTTGACATGAACCCGAAGAGCATTCGACTCGTCTAACTTGATAACGTCAGCACCGGCGACCGAAACCTCGACCTTGGGCTGGGCGGGGTTGACTACGTTCAGACTCTTG
>CAIYYO010000305.1 GCA_903930485.1 Methanobacteriota archaeon | reverse complement strand
TGATCGCAGCACAAGCCTGCTGAGCCCCATTACCCTGCGCGCATGCCGCATCAAGATCCCCCTGCCCTTGGGCGTATGCAAAAGAGGTAAAAAACAAAAAGCCCGCAAGGACTGCCATAGAGATAAACCTGTTTTTCATTTTATTTAGATAAACATTAAGCCGTCCTATTATATATAGTTTATCCTTTAGCCTGTTTTACCTGACGCCCAGGAATTTATGCATCTGCGGGATTACCCTGACGGTCGGGAATTCGTCCAGGATCTTTCCGTAATCCAAGGCATGGAGCGAACTTGATTCAGGCTGGAGTATCCAGTTTGGATAACCCTTGCATGATTTGGCTGCATAAACCTTTCTGAAGTAATCGATGTCTTTAGACCCGGTTACGACCACTTTCACCTGGGACCTTCCAGGGTGCTTGATGCAATAATCCAGGGCCTTTATTTCAAAGCCGGCATTGCCGCTCGAAGGCGTCTTCAAATCCATAGAGATGTGATCGCAAAGGTCATAGACTTTTTTGTCGTAGAGGGTGCCGTTGGTCTCCAGGAGTACCTTGAATCCGCGGGCCTTAAGTTTTTCTATAAGCACGTCGATCCCTTCCTCGAGCATGGGCTCCCCGCCGGTCAGAGAGACCCACCGGATCTTTTTGTTCATCCTCCGGATGATCTCCGGGATGCTCAGCAAAACGCCTCGGGAAAAACTAGTATCGCACCAGGAACAATCAAGATTACAATTGCAGAACCGCACGAAGTTCATCGGGACCCCTATGTAGAGCCCTTCCCCCTGGATGGATGCGAATATCTCGTTGACTTTGTATTTCATTTCTCATAAGCGACCGGGTCTTTCAACCCGGCAGACTCAAACCCCTTAAGCCGCAGCCTGCATGAATCGCAGACCCCGCAGGCCTTTTCCCCGCCCTTGTAGCAGCTCCACGTATCCTTGAAAGGAACGCCCAACTCCAAGCCCTTCCGGACTATACCGGCCTTGTCCAGATCGATCAACGGCGTCTCTATCTTTATCTTCCTGCCCCTTACCCCGGCTTTCGTCGCAAGGTCCGCCATCTCCTGGAATTTCCTGAAATATTCCGGGCGACAGTCCGGATACCCGCTGTAATCTATGCAGTTAGCGCCGATGAATATAGCGTCCGCGCCGATGACTTCCGAATACGCGAGAGCGTACGAGAGCATGATCGTGTTCCTCGCGGGAACGTACGTTACGGGAATATCTCCGGCGTTTTTCCCGCCCACCGGCACATCTATGTCGGCCGTCAAAGCCGACCCTCCGAAAACGTCGAGACCTATTTTCAGTATCCTATGCTCCTTAGCCTTTAGGGAACCAGCGATCATTTCAGCACAGGCCAACTCCTTCCTATGCCTCTGCCCGTAATCGAACGAAAGCGCATAGATTTCGTAGCCTTTCGAAACAGCCATCGCGGCAGCCACGGCCGAATCCATCCCGCCGCTTAACAGACAAACTGCTCTCTTCATCTGTCAGGCCTCCCCAACGATCTCAACCCATTTCCCGTTGCCTTCCCAGAGCTTCACCGAACAGACAGGCATCTTCCTGCCCAGCTTGACAAAAATCCAGGACGCGATATTTTCGGCTGTCGGATTCTCGAACAGATCGTTCAAGTTCCTGTGATCCAACACCTCGACAACCTCTTTAGACACTATCTCCTTGATCTTGTTAAAATCCATCACCATCCCGTCGGAGCCGATGGCTCCGGCGACCCCGACCTCCAGCCGGTAGGTATGACCGTGGAATTGCTCGCATTTGCCCTTGTATCCCGGCAGGTAATGCGACGCGTCAAAGAAGAACTCCTTGAACACCTTCGCCGAACCGCCCTTGACCGACTCGCTGCGTGGTGTCATGTTGTCTCATATATCAGGAATACCGGATTTAAATAACGAATTAAAAGATTCCTCTTCAGATGGGAGACCGGAACTCGTCGTAAGAGACCTTAAGACCTTTCCCAGTTATCTCGTAGCGTATCGGCTCGCGTATGTGGTCCGATCCTCTCTGCTTATGTATCCGGAGCATATTGCCCTTCTCCTCAACGGTCTTAAGCACGGTCACGGAATCGGCGAGAAAGTCCTCAATCCCGAACCTCGAAACATCATTCGAGGAAAGAGGTATCTCGGTCGTAAGAACAGACGTCGCCTGCATTTCCTTCAAAGTCATCCTCAGCCTGAAAAGCTCGGCACGAAACTCGCTCAACTCTTTATATCTGAGACTCAAAGGCATAAGGCTGTCGACAACTATCCTCTTTATGCCGAAATTATTCATCTTCAACAGATTGATCAAAGTCTGTATATCGACAGGGCTGTCGGGCCTGCCTAACTCCTCCCTTGAAGTATAGAGCTTCCTGACGGCTGCGATGTCAAGTATCATCAGAAGATCCTTGTCTATGCTTTCGAGGTCTATGCCCACGCTCTTACAGTTCTGAATGATCTGGTCCGCGCCTTCTTCAAGGGTTAGATAAAGGCATTTTTCTCCCAAATTCTTCGCTCCCTCATAGACGAAAGAGATGGAAAACAGCGTTTTTCCAGTACCGCTGCACCCGCTTATAAGATTTACAGAATTAGGGAGATAGCCTCCGTTGAGCATCTGGTCATAGCCCTCGACCCCAGTCTTAACCCTCGGCAGATCCATTCAAAAAGAACACTCCTTAAATAATAATTGGCTTATTGGAGTATATAATCCTGAGCAATGGGGAAGCGAGAAATCCTTTTAATCCAGCAATGTCAATCAATGATATAGCTGGCGTAAAAAATGATGATTCTAATTTGATAAAATATGTCGGGTGCTGCGGCACATATTGCAAGACCTGCCCCCCTTTTATTGAAGGCTATTGCAAGGGATGCAAATTAGGATACGACGCCGGTGTAAGAGATATTGACAAGTCCAAATGTAAAATAAAGGTTTGCTGTCTCAAAAAAAGAAAACTTGAAACCTGCGCAGACTGCCCGGATTATCCTGCCTGCAAAATAATCTCCGGCTTCTATGCAAAAAACGGTTACAAATATAAAAAATACGGGCAATCGATGGAATACATCAGAAAAAAACGGATATGCCAAATTCATCGAGCTCGCAAAGAACTGGAGAGGAGCTTACGGAAAGTTAAAATAGACGACTGATCACTTCTTTCTGGCAGACGAATTCTTCGACGCGAAATAATCCAGAGCATACGCCTTAAAGATGTCGCTGTTGGATACAAGCCCTACGAGCTTTTCATTCTCCACGACTGGAAAACGCCGCACATGAGTCTTCTCCATCAGCTTCGCGACGTCAACGACGTCCATCTGCTTGGTGACGGTCATCACTGGCTTAGTCATCACCTCGGCGACCTTGACCTTCACCGGGTCGTTGTGCCTCCCGATCACGCCGTGAATGATGTCTTTACGCGTAACGATCCCGAAGACGTCGGAATCGTCCTTTTTTCTGACAACGAGAGAGGTCACGTGCCTTTCAAGCATCATCCTCATCGCTTCTTCTATGTTCGCGTTCTCGTCGATGCTGATAACACCCCGCGTCATTACGTCTTCAACCTTTGGCATTAAAAATCACCTGTCTCCGTCGGCTTTTCGCCGGTCGCTGAACCATATGTTGGAGCCCCCTGAGCCTTCAAGACGCCTGATGCTTGAAAGCGCCTTCAAACCAGAACTAATCTCCTCAACAACGTCTTGACTGATCTCTTTCTCGAAGAGTATCCTGTTGCAAATCTGGAAAAGCTCGTCGTCGCTCTTATACCTGGAGACGTATTTATCACAAATCCTACGCACGTCCTCAAGATCCCCTCTCTCGATCGTCATCAATATGTCGTTTATTACGTAGTGGCTTGCGAAGATGGAACCCTCATGCATGGAATAATATTGGAATCCATCGGTTAAAAAAGGCTAAAAATGCTTTAAAAACACTTTATAGAGCCTATAAAAGCAGTTTTTTAAGGAAACATGTGCAATATTCAGCATTTATTGATTTGGAAAATATTTGAACTAAAGAATAATCAAGTACTTCGACCTTTATGTCCGAGTTTAATGCCATATCAAAATA
>CAIYYO010000304.1 GCA_903930485.1 Methanobacteriota archaeon | reverse complement strand
GGAGATCCTCGTCGCACTTGGCGACATATACGGCGCAAGGGACATGGTCCCGATAACGAGCTCGCAGGTTTCCGGAGTAAGCTATAAGAACTTGGGCGATGCCGGTCTTGAGTTCCTTAAGGACTGGGCTGCGTCCGGCGCCAAGGTCCGGGTCCCGACGACGTTGAATCCCGCGGGCGTAGACATCGAGAAATGGAAAGAGCTCGGCATCTCGAAAGGGTTCGCGGAGAAACAGATCGAACTAATCGACGCGTATAAAGAGATGGGCGTCACCGCCTCATGCACGTGCACGCCTTACATGGTCGGGAACGCGCCGAAATACGGCGAACACATCGCATGGTCCGAGTCTTCGGCTGTGTGCCATGCGAATTCGATTCTGGGGGCCAGGACTAATCGGGAGGGAGGACCTTCGGCCCTGGCGGCTGCGATCGCGGGCAGGACTCCGAACTATGGGCTGCACCTGTCCGAGAACAGGAAGGCGACTCTCGTCGTTACCGTTGAAGTCGTAATGACGGACTACGCGGATTATGGAGCTCTTGGTTTCATCGTCGGGAAAAAGGCCGGCAACCGTATCCCTTATTTCATATTCAAGAAGAATGAAAAGATCAAGACCGACTGCTTCAAGACACTTGGGGCGACGATGGCGGCAGCGGGGTCGGTCGCTTTGTATCACGTACACCGTGTGACGCCTGAAACAAAGAAACAGAACATGATCTTCTCTTATGCCGAAAAGATGCTCGTAAAAGACTTGAAAGAAGGATATGCAAGTCTGGATTCAGGGGCGAAGGAAATAGATTTTGTCGCCATCGGCTGCCCTCACGCATCTCTGGAGGAACTGAAGGAGATAGCCGGACTACTGAAAGGAAAGAAGGTGTCTTCGACCCTGTGGGTAACGACGGCAAGGAAGATAAAAGAAGCGGCAGGGCCTCTCATCCAAGAGATAGAGAAGAGCGGGGCGCGCGTCGTTAGCGACACGTGCATGATAGTCGCGCCCATCGAGGAACTCGGTTTCAAGTCGATGGCGACGAACGCCGGGAAGGCTGCGTGCTATGCTCCTTCGCACTGCGGCCTATCGGTGAGATACGGCTCTCTGGAAAAGTGCATCCAGGCGGCTGTGACCGGGAGGTGGGATTAGATGGAACTCTCGGGCAGGATAATAAAAAAAGGCAAAGCAGAAGGCATCGCTCTCGTTTCAAAGACGCCGGTTTCCTTCTTCGGGTGCATCGACCCGAAAACAGGCGTCGTTTCCGAGAAAGGCCATGAGCTGTTCGGCCGGAGCGTGAAAGATACGATCCTCGTATTCCCTTACGGCAAAGGCTCCACGGTCGGCTCGTATGCGTTGTACAGGATGAAAAAAGAAGGCACCGCCCCGAAGGCGTTAATCAACCAGGAATGCGAGCCCATCGTAGCGGTAGGCGCCATAATCTCGGATATTCCCTGCGTGGACAGGATCGATATCTCGAAGATAAAAACAGGGGACAGGGTAGCGGTCGTAGATAATACGGTTAAAATCGATTGATCAAAAAAAATGGCAAAAAGAAAAGAGCTTGTGATAGTGAAACTTGGCGGTTCGGTCATCACGTTGAAAGCCTCGAACCGGCTTGAGGTGAACACCGATAATCTGCAGCGTCTGGCGAAGGAGATCTCTGAGGCGAGGAAGCTGAAAGGCTTCTCTCTGGTGATCGTTCACGGCGCAGGTCCGTTCGGCCACGTGCCTGCGAAAAAATACGGCCTCGGCAAGGGATCTCAGGGCGTAAACCAGGTCGAGGGTTTCTCCGAGACCCATAGCTCGATGGTGCGCCTGAATTCAATCGTCGTCGAGGCGCTGTGCAGAAAAGGGCTTAATGCCGTCGCGTTCCAGCCCTCGGCCGGCGGGATACTAAGGGACGGGAAGCTCGTCAAATTCCCGATAGACGTCATGGAGAACATGATAGGGATGGGGCTCGTTCCGGTTGCATACGGCGACGTATTGTTCGACGAGGAAAAAGGGGCTTCGATTCTTTCCGGCGACCACCTGGTGCCTTACCTTGCCGACAGACTGAAAGCAGGGCGTGTCATCATGGTAGCGGACGTCGGCGGGATCTACGACAAAGACCCGAAGAAGAACATGGATGCCAAGGTGATGAGGGAGTTGGGCCGCGCCAACTTGCATGAGATAAAAGAGATCGGGCCTTCGACGGGCGTCGACGTCACAGGGGGGATGGAGAAGAAGCTTGAAGAATTGCTGGAACTGGCCGACAAAGGCATAGAATCCGAGATCATCAGCGGCGTCGAGCCCGGCCTTCTGAAGCGCAGCCTGCTCGGCGAGAAGGGGCTTGGGACTATTATAAAGAAGAAAACATAAAAGATTATCAAGGAGATGAAAATAAAAAACCGTAAACTCGATCACCTGCGGATATGCAACGAGCAAAATGTAGAGACAGGGGCTGCCGGCTTCGACGTCGTCAGGCTGGCGCATCGCGCCCTTCCTGAGATAGACTACGACTCCATAGACCTGAGCATCAAATTCCTCGGGAAGAGGCTCGACTATCCGCTGATAATAGAGGCCATGACCGGGGGCGTGCCCGAGGCCGAGAAGATCAACAAAGACATCGCCTCAGTGGCGCAGGAATACAACATCGGCTTCGGGGTCGGGAGCCAGAGAGCGGCCGTTGACGATCTCAAGCTGGCAGAGACGTTCCAGGTCAGGGATGTCGCGCCAGGGATACTGCTCATAGCGAACTTGGGCGCGGTCCAGCTGAATTACGGCTACTCTCTCAAGGAATGCCTTGCGGCCGTCGACATGATAGAGGCGGATGCGCTTGCGCTACACATCAATCCCCTGCAGGAGGCCGTGCAATTGGAAGGCAACAGGAATTTCAGGGGACTTGCCGAGAAGATCAACTCGATTTCTGCAAAGATGTCCAAGCCTGTCATAGCCAAAGAGATAGGCTGCGGCATCTCCCTGGAGACTGCGAAGATGCTCAAAGTCGCTGCTTACGACGTCGGCGGCGTCGGCGGAACTTCCTGGAGCCTTGTCGAAGGCATCAGGGCGGGAGTAAAGGACCTGGGAGCTGGAAAGACTTTTGCTTCCTGGGGGATCCCGACGGCGGAATCAGTCAGGGAAGTTTCTAAGACAAAGATCCCGGTCATCGCTTCCGGAGGCATAAGGACGGGAATAGACGCCGCAAAGTCTTTAGCTCTTGGGGCGTCCTGCGTCGGCATGGCTTTGCCGGTCTTAAGGGCATGGTCGGCCGGTGGAAAACAGGGCGTGAGAGAGCTTCTTGACAAGTTCTTCTGCGAGCTGCAGGTGGCGATGTTCCTGACCGGCTCGGGCAACATAAAAGAGCTCAGGGGCAAAATCAGGGAATGATGGTCAAATTTCTGAACAAGTTCTTCAGGCGCCGGGGATCGGCGGATAAAAAAGCAGTCATTCACCTTTCAGACCTACCGCGCTTCCTCAAGGAAAAAAAGGAACAAAGGGATAAGGAGACCTACCGGAAGTCCAAGCCCCTGATAGACGAAGCCCTGAACCTCGTCGCAGGACTCAAAGAAATAACCCTGGAGATAGAATCAGAGGATGCGTCGGAGATGGTCAACGAAAGGGTCGTCAAGGTCGTGGCGACTTCCAAGCCGCAATTCGTCAAATCCATGCTGGATCTGACAGGTTCGGTCGGAAAACCACAAGGCAACGACGTGGAAGTATTTGTGAGAAACCTGGACGTTTTCCTCGCCGACCTGCCCAAAGTCATAATCGGTCCGGGCAGATACCTTCACCTGGCATACGGGGAAAAACTCGAAAAAATAAGGAAGGATTCCCGGAAACTGCTGGACGCAAAGAAGGCGTTAGAGGAGCTGATAGACGCCGACAGCTTTAAGGGAATGGGGGAAGAGGCTGATTCATTAAGCAAAAAACTGTCATCCCTCGGGCTGGCGGAATCTGAGGAGCGGCTTCTGGCCGTCCAGTTAGAAAAACTGTCCTCGGAAAAAAATAGCCTTGAAGCAAGCTATCGGTCTCTCGATGGATCGGATGTTTTCCGTTCATTTCAAAAGAGAAAGAGCCGCTTGGAGTCCGTCAAGAATAACAGAGAATCGGCCGAGAACGAAATATACAACGTTTTCGCACAGATGCGCAAACCTCTTCGAATTCTTGTGAAACATCCCGGAGTGGGCGGTCCCGCGGTTCCTTTGAAGGAACTGGAAGAATTCATCGAGAAACCGGTAGACACCTATCTAGCCAAATCCCCCGGAGAGACCAGAAAAATTTTTGAATCAGCTAAGGCAGCCCTCGAAAAACCACAGGACGGGATAAAGGAGGCAGACCGCGTCAAGGCGCTCGAGAAGACCGGCGAGATAGTGGGCGAACAATTACTGAGAGCCAGAACCGAAGCCCTACGCCTCAGGGATGAAGAACAGAAGGCATCCGAAGAACTCGAATCGTCGACTTTCCTTTCCGAAAAAAAGGAGCTTGAGAAAGATATCGAAAGGTCCGGCCGCGAACTGCATTCGGCAAGGACTGATCTGGAAAGGGTAAAGAAAAGGCTGGATGAGACAAATATTGAGATAGTTAAATCAAAGGCATTGCTGGAAGAGGGGCTGACCCGGTTGGAAGGGCGTGCCGTCGTTTTGGATGTCCCGGGTCTTTAAAGCTTATTTACCTGATTCGGTTAATGTATTAATGGGTTTTCTATGGATGAGAAAGGCAAGTCTTTGAAGGACCTTCTTACTGCCAAACCCGATGCGGGGGAAAAAGGCCTGAAGGCGGTCATGGACCATGAGGAGAAGGCCTTAGACGATTGGCTTGAGAAGACCCATGGACAGCTGGAGATCGGCGAATGGCTTAAGAAGGCAAGGAATCACGAAGCCAAAGGAGACTATAAAAAAGCCCTCGAGTCCTACCTACAGTTCGTAGAATCAAAGCTGGAGTCCATAAAAAGCCAGCCTTCGATGACATATCTGGACTACTTGGGGCTCGTCAGGTTCTACCTAAAAATAGCGGAATGCTACGAAAACGTCACCCACACGTCCGCCGGCGGGAAGGCGAGAGACATGGAGAACGCCGGCGGAAACTACATAAAAGCCGCGGAGATGTACATCGATCTTGAGAAGTATGAAGAGGCCTACAGATACTATGAGCGAGCCGCTACAGATTTTTCCGAAGTCGAGAGCTACAGCAAGGCCGCAGGAGCATATATGGATGCCGCATTCATGCACTACCGTCTCAATAAAAAGCTTATGGCCTGCCCCTCATTCATAAAAGCCGCCGAGTTCTACCTAAAGGGCGGAGAATACGAGAACGCGTCCAAGGCATACCTCAAGGCCGCAGAGATTAATCTGGAGGTAAAAGACATATACGGCGCCATCGCAAGCTACACCAAGGTCGCGGAATGCTACGACAAGATGGGCGAACCCCGTGAGGCGATAACATTCTACATAAAGTCTGCGGAGCTCAGCTCGACGGTGGAGCACTACGTAGAGGTCGCGCAGAGATACATCGGGATAGCGACGAGCTATGAACGGCTGGGAGACTACGAGAACGCCGTCTTCTACCACCTGCGGTCCGCGGAGCTGAACAAAGGAAACGACGACCTGGCCGCGACCTACGGATACGACAACACGGCGAGATGCTACGCAAAGCTTGAGAACTATCCCAAGGCCATAGAATTCTACAACAGGTCCACCCAGATGAGGGCGGAGATGAAGAAATACGCCGAAGCAGCCCAGTCATCCCTGGAGGCGGCGAAATGCTACGAGAAATACGACGACGTCGAAAACGCGGCCAACATGTACTTCCAATACGCGGAATACGGCTCGACCGCCAAACAGGCCGAATCGGTCGAAGGATACCGCAAATCCGCGCAGATGTTCCTAGCTCTTGCCGAGAAGAAGACTGCTGCGGGCGACCATGCAGGAGCCGTCAAAGAATACCTGGAGGCGACGAAATGCTACGACCGGCTGAGCGACGACAAGACAAGCGCCGATGTCTACGTCAAGGTAGCGTTGATGGACTACGAAAGAGACTACGACAACTCGATCAAATGCTATCTCGAAGCCGCCTCAAGATACATGACGGCAATGGAGAACTACAAGGCTGCTACCTGCTACATATTCGCGAAAGACTACCTGAACGCTGCCGCGAACTACAAATCGTACGCCGAAAGCCAGCTAAAGATGAGTAAGCCGTTCTTCGCGGCCGACGGATACAGGCGGGCGGCCGACTCATACCGGAAGCTTAAAAAGATGGGAGACATGAAGGACGCCTACCAGAAATCAGTCCACAACTACCTGGCGTTCCTGGAAATAGCCCCGTACATGAAGGTAGCGGACGAAACCATGAACGTCGGAAAGGCGAACAAGAACATCGCAGAATGCTATCTCGAGCTCGAAGACACCCCGCATGCGAGGAAATACATAGAAGACGCGCTCGCCTATTTCGGCGAGAACAAAAACGACGAGGAAGTCGCAGTATGCGAGGCCCTGAGGGGGATAATAGACGCCGACCTCATGCTCAAGATCGGCGAATACCAGAAGGCCAACACGCAGCTCTCCGACGCCTCCGCAAAACTGGACACGGCGATCACCAAAGGCAAATGGCCGAAAGAGTACGTGGAATTCCTGGAACACAACAAGGAACGCGCTAAAGAGCTTCTGCAGAAGATAGACGTCAAGCCCGAAGTAGAGCTCTACGTAGACCCCCCTGGCGATGCATTAAATCTCGGGAAATTCAAGATGCACGCCAAGATAATCAATAACAGCAAATTCAAGATAACCGGGGTGTATTTCATGCCCAACTTCCCAGCATCTTTCAACTTCGTCGGAGAGATGGATGAGATAAGCGAGATAAGCCCGGGCGAATCAAGGGACATCGACTTCGAAATATCGGCCGACCTCCTCGGCAAATATACTTTCTCCCCTATCGAGACATTATATAAGGACAAAGACGGGAATAGATACATGAAGGCCTCGAACGAAGTCACAATAGAAATAAAATCCGACAAATATCTGGGCCTGAAAGGCGGAAGACAGTAAAACAAAAATGAGCGAAACAGCGGCCCCGGCAACGGTTAAGAAAGACAAGGACGTATATCAGCAGATATCGAGGCTTTACGACGAGATAAGGAAAAGGATCGTCGGATACGACGAGATAATAGAGTGCGTCCTCATCGGCTTCCTGTGCGACGGACACGTACTTCTTGAAAGCGTTCCGGGAATGGGCAAGACCATGCTCACCAAGACCATATCCGAGGCCCTTGACATGGAATTCAAAAGGATACAGGGCACGGCGGACCTGACCTCCTCGGACATAACCGGCAAGATGACGTACGACGAGGAGCAGAAGAAGAACGTCTTCGTCAGGGGACCGGTCTTCACCAACATCCTCCTGATGGACGAGATAAACAGGGCGCCGCCTAAGTCGCAGTCCGCGCTCCTGGAGGTAATGGAAGAAAAAAGGGTCACGGTAGCCGGCACGACCTACGACCTGCCTAAACCGTTCATAGTGCTTGCGACCGAAAACCCGCTGGAACAGCAAGGAGTCTACCCGCTCCCCGAAGCCCAGAAGGACAGATTCCTGTTCAAGGTCATGATGATGTACCTCTCCAAGGAGCAGGAGACCGCCATCGTCAAATCGAAATACAAGGAGGAACGGGTCAGCAAGGTGCTTACGCCGGCCGAGATATTGATCATGCGTAAGGAAGCATTCGAGAGCTCGCAGATGAACGACTCGATAATAGAATACGCCGTCAGGATAGTCGACGAGACCCGGAAAAGAAAAGAGATACAGACGGGCGCAAGCCCGAGGGCGTCGATAGCTTTCATGAAGGCCGCAAAAGCCAAGGCATTCCTCGAAGGGCGGGAAAACGTGACGGCTGCGGACATAAAAAAACTCGCCTACCCCATACTGCGCCACAGGATAATCCTGAACCCTGAATTCCTTGAGATGAGAGTCACTCCCGACGACGTGATAAAGAAGATACTGGAGAAAATAGATGCGCCCTTCATTTGATTAATATTTTTTCTTTCCGAATATCCCAAGGGCCGTTCCGGCATCCAGCCTGCCCTGAAAACCCTTTTCTTTTCTCAAAAATGCCTTCAGGCATGTCCCTGTGGGGACAAAGTGCTTTCATCCCCAAAAGAAATAGCGACTATTAGGAAAAAATCAAATCATTTCTTTTTGAATATTCCCAGAGCCGTTCCGGCGTCGAGCCATCCCTCTGCGTATTCAAGCGCAGCGAGCGCATTCGCGTAATCGCCTTTCTCGCAGAAGTGCTTTGCGTCGCTGTAATACGTCTGAGACATCTCAAGAAATTCGCGACAGGCCTTTTTTAGATCGACGCTTTCCGGCAGGCACGTCTCAAGACCTTCGAACCTCGGCCTCGCCTTCTCCAGATATTTCTCGACCTTGGCCTTGTAATCCACGACCTCGCCGGCCGTCATTTTCTCTTCAAAGTGAAGGTATTGCCCCTGACGTCGACGAGGATGCCGCCGCTTTTGGATGAGACTTCTTCAGCTATCCCGTACTTATCCGTCTCGCCTAGCGCGGACTTCAGGATCCTGACCTTGAGAGCCTTTTTCTTACGCAATTGTTTCCTTATCTCGGAAAGAATCTGATCTGTGACTCCGTTCTTCCCGATCTGGATGACATAGACCTCGGATGTTTCTTTCGCCATGCAAATATATTGGATTAAACGGATAAATCAGGGCTTGGCGCGCTTTCTGTCCTTCGCCTCCTTCAAAAAGGGAAAAAGATTTTTCTTACCGCACCGGATACAAGAGACCTCGACCCTTTTATCTTTGGAGTTGATCCTGGTCTTAGAAGTCTTTCCCGGTAGCAGATAACCCCTGCAATGCTTGCAGGACATGGTCTGGTATTCCCGTGTAAGACGTATGTTATGCTTTAGTGCTATCCTCCTCGTTTTTTCAACGTACGAGTCCGCCAGCGGGAGATTCCCTTCTCTAGCCTCTTTTTCAGCGAGGCCGTAAAGCAGGCCTATCCTTTCAAGCGCTATCTCGTTCCCATCGGCCTTCTTTTTTTTCCTGGCATCGTTTCTTTTCATACCGTCAAGACCTCGGGTTTACCTTTTTTGAGCAGCACCATATCTTCGAAACGAACGCCCAATTTCCCTGGAACATATATTCCAGGCTCAATTGTAAAGACCATCCCCTCTTTCAGCACGTCGGTAGAATCCCCCGTGATGGAAGGAAACTCGTGGATCTCTAATCCGACGCCGTGGCCGGTGCCGTGGAAGAATTTATACCCCTTCTTGACGATCTCCCCCTCGACGAAAGCATGCAGATCGGCTGCCTTCATCTCCGTCGACACAATGTCTATCGCCCTCGCGCGCAGGTCGTCAACGAATTCGAGAAGGTCTCTTTCCAATGCTCCGACCTTTTCTATTCCAAGGGTACGGGTCATGTCCGAATAATAGCTCTCGTAGCGACCCCCAAGGTCGACAACGACGGTGCTTCCGGAAGCGATCTTCCTGCCCGACGCTCTCGCATGTATGTTGGCACTGGCCGGCCCGGACGAAAGAAGCATGCCGTCGCTGAACGGAGTAGCGTCCGATCCTTGCATCCTGATCTCATACTCGATCTCCGCCAACGCATCGATCTCCCGAACACCGGCGCCGACAACGTCAAAAGCCTTAGCCATAGCCTTTTTCGCGATCGATGCGGACTTCCTGAGTAGCTCTATCTCGTAAGAGGTCTTCACTGCGCGCTGCCTGTCGACGGCCTCGGATACTGTTAATTTGACTCTAAGGTCCTTGCGTGCTTTCTCATAAACGAGATGCGGCAGGTTTTCGATGGCAAGCTCTTTTATTTTTAGTTCAATTATCCTGTTCTTTACCGCTTCTTTTTGATATGCAGCGACGTCGAAGGGATAACTTTTTTCCGAATAAAGTTCCTTGTTAACTTCCATATAGAGTTCGCGTGTCCAGAGGAAGTCCTCTTCTTCGGTCAATAACACCCTTCCAGTATCTCTTCCGGACAAATACTCCACGTTCTTAGGGCTCGATATCAGCAAGGCCGGTATCCTCTCATATTCCATCGTTGACTTGATTTTTTCGACCCTTTGATTTAGTTCAGTTGCTGTGACCATCGTACCGCATCCAACACTTATTTGTTTTTTATATACTTTCTCCTTAGTATTAATATTCTTGAATATATTTTTTTAGGTGAGCTTAAATGAAACCATTGGATGTATTAGGCGAATTATTAGAAAACCAGGTAATGGTTAGACTGAAGAACGGGTTAGTGGTTAAAGGAAAGCTGAAGGCATTCGACATACACATAAACCTGGTGCTGGAAGATGCGTCTTTCGAGGACAACGACGTAGAAAAGAAAGTGAAGAACATGTTCCTCAGGGGCGACATGGTGATATTCATATCCTAAGTACTGCCTTGAAGGGTTAATCGGGCCACTGCACGCCCGTTTGCTTATATATACTCAGGAAAAACCAATCAATAAGACTAGGGGATAAAATAAAAAATGGCTAAGGGAACAGCGAGTTTCGGGAAGATGGGAAAGAAGCACACCCACGTGAAATGTGCCCGGTGCGGCAAACCCGCATTCAACCAGAGACAGAAGATATGCGCTTCATGCGGATTCGGCAAGACCAGAAGACTGAACAAATAGGAACAAAACGCCCCGATATACTTATTAATGGGCCTATAGTCTAGTCGGTTATGACGTCGCCTTTACGAGGCGAAGATCCCCGGTTCGAATCCGGGTGGGCCCATTTGATGACCCCACACAAGGATGTCTCCGGGCAGATATTTTTTCCCTAATTCTTCTCGTCCCACAGCTTCTGGAAGTACTGTTCGTAGTATCTGGCGGCGTCCTCGGAAAACAAAACGACGTCGACTTCGTTATTCAGTTCCAGCGACGTGTAGGAGAAGTTCGTCGACCCGAGGATGACTGTTTTTCCGTCGACTACGACGAGCTTTGCATGTGTAGTGGTTTTTGGCGAATCGTATTTGATGTCTACGCCTTTCTTCTTCAGATAGGAATAAGCGTTGGTGGAATTACCCTGCTGGCCGGAGTATTGGTCCAGTATTATTTTGACGTCTACGCCGCGGTCGTGGGCCGAGACGATGTCGTCTATTATCACGTTCTCGTCGCTGCTCTTGTAGGTTGGGTAATACATCAGCTCGAACGCGGTGATATGTACTGATTTCATCGCATTCGTAAGAGCTTCATGGACCCTGGGGAAATAGCCCTTGTCGGAAACAGGCACGACTTCGGATGAGCCAAGGCATACGCTTTTAGGACAGGCCCGGTCGTTCGCCAATACCGTAAGCTCCGCGGTGACCGCGACGCCTAAAGCGATCCCGATAAGTAAGCCGATGATGAGCGTTTTGTCTATTTTCATCGTATTGGCTAAAAAAAATTAAAAACGAGGCCGAAATATTAAAAAAAAGAAATTAGATGGCGTCGTAAACCTTTATGTTATGCTCTTCTGCAATCTTCTTGGTCTCCGGATTCTTGGTATAAAGCCCTGCCTTCAGCTGCTTTGCAAGAGCCAGCGACTCTGCATTGTTGTCTTCCAGGCCCTTGGAAACAAGGTCTGAAACGAAGTCCCAGTCCTTTATCCAGATGATGTCGAGCCTGCCTTCGTCTATGAACTTCTTCAGTCTCCGCAGCTTTCTGCTCGTCCCGGCGACGATGTGCGGCTTTTTATTCTTTATGAAGGCCTCGAGCTTCTCGTCGCTCTCTACGTCGTTGAGGAACTCGGCGGTAGCAACATATTTCCTCTTCTTTGAAAGGTACATGAACAAGACAGCTAGAAGTACCAGTATTATCAAAATTAGCAGGATGTTACCTAGGTCTCCGGAGATCGCTGTCAGGTATCCTATGACGCCGGTCGAGGCGCATGCCTTGCACGGTCCGCCGCAGTCGGTTCCGGTCTCTCCTTGGTTCTGTATGGTGTCGTTGCATGAGGGCGTCCTGCATATCCCTTTAAAGCAGTAGTCGCTTGTGCAGTCTGAATCGATCTTGCACCTGTTCCCGTCAAAGCATTGTTTGCACGATGCTCCGCAGTCTACGTCGGTTTCGTCCTGGTTCCTTATCTGGTCGGTGCAGGTCGGGCCCTGTATGCATGACTGCTCCTTGGGCTTGCATATTCCGCCGTCGCAGTTGCCGCTGAGGCAGTCGGTGTTCTTTTTGCATTTCTTGGTATCCTTGCAGGGTGGGCATGTTCCTCCGCAGTCTGTGTCGGTTTCGTCCTGGTTCTTGTATCCGTCTGTGCAGCTCGGCTGGGAGCAGATGCCGCGGACGCAGTTAAGGCTTTTGCAGTCGGTCTTGTTCGAGCACATCTGGCCGTCGTCGCAGGGGTCGCACGGGCCTCCGCAGTCTATGTCGGTTTCCCCGTAATTCTGTATGTTGTCTTCGCAGGATGCTATTATTACGGCAGGCCTTGGCGGGAATTTTCCGCCGTCGGAATTGACGCGGGTGTGCCTTGTCGGTCCGTGTACCGGGTTAATGGTCGTTGTGGTGAGGTAAGGGGTCGACGAGGTTGTAGTGCTGGTCGAGGAGGTCGAGACTGGATTCGTCGAGGTCGTTGTCAGCGGGGTCGTTGTCGTTACAGGCACCGTCGAGGTGCTCGTTGTCGTTGTTGTTGTCGTGGTGATCGGGCACATGACTGTGAATGATGCGCTTGCAGAGGCGCTCTTTTCTGCGGTCGTTATGCTGAATACGGCCTGGTAGCACATGCATGCGAGGGGCTGGTCAGGGATCCACCTTATCTCGTATTGTATCGTGTTTGTGCCTCCTGATATGAAGCAGTTGTCGGGGTTGGATTCTGTTACAGTGACGTCGAGCCCGCAGTTGCCGTAGGACGAATAGTCTCCGAATTGTCTTGGAAGGGTGCAGGTTTTTCCCGCGACCTCGAGCTTGGCGGATTCAAGGACTTCGCATTCTGTGAGTTTGGCGGTGGCGCCGAATAACACCTGATCGTTCGGGGAATATGTCTGTTTGTTTGTGTTCAGCGACGCTGTAAGGCTGGCCGATGCGGCTGTCGACAGAAACAATATCGTCAACGCTAGCAGAAAGATTATTCCCTGTTTTTTTCCCGAATGGTTTTTCATTTTTTGATCTTGTTTGGATTATTCGTCGTTATCTAATCTATGATATAATATGTATAATTATTGGCATTTATCCTATATAAATGAAGATTGTTCAGGTCTTTGAATATTTAATCCCTTAAGAACCCCTACATCCATAATATACTAAATATTGTTTATAAATATTAGGCGGTTAAGATATAAATTTCGACAAACCAGCCTCAAACGACACAAAAAACCATAACCCGTCGCGGACTTGTATTAAATAAGCCGCGAATACCTTATGTAAAAACGTATGCAAACGGTAATGGAGCGGGAACTGCGGGATTTGACCGAGTCTGCGAAAGATTTGTCATGGAAAAAGCACGGTCGCTCGATCAGTTTCTATCATACCGGAGAAAAGTTCCCGGCCGTGTCGCTCACCGGAGGCAAATGCGCCCTGGACTGCAGGCACTGCGGGAAGAAGGTCATATCGCGTCTGATGCCGGCAACCGATCCAGCCCAGCTGGTCAAAACATGCCTGAAGCTTGACGGGCGGGGCTGCAGGGGCGTGCTCCTGACCGGCGGATGCACCCGGGAAGGGAGGGTGCCAATAGACGAATTCCTCGAAGCCGTTAAAGAGATAAAGCGGCGGACGGGTTTGATAGTCCTGGCTCATACGGGCTTGACCGATGACGACGGCGCACTGCGGATAAAGGAGGCCGGGATAGACGGCGTATCCATCGACGTCGTGGGCTCTCCTGAAACTGCACGAGAAGTTTACGGCATCGACATATTCCCCGAGGATTATACCCGTACGCTCAAAGCATTTGAAAAGGCGGGGCTAGACAATGTCACCCCCCACGTATGCGTCGGCCTACATAACGGAAGGCTCTTCCATGAAGAAAAAGCCCTTGAGATAATCTCCTGCATCAAGCCCAGCAACATAATAATCATCGGCCTGACCGATCTTGAAGGCACGCCTATGCAGGGAATAAAGATCAGGCCGCAGGACGTGGCAAGGATAGTCTGTAAGGCCCGGCTCGATTTTCCCGGCAGTCTCGTAACTCTCGGCTGCGCCCGTGGCAAAGGAGCCATCAGGGAAGAGATAGACCGTTTGTGCGTCAAGGCAGGGGTTAACGGCGTGGCGATCCCTACGGCAGCGGCCTATGACGCTGCAAGAAAAGAGGGCCTCGCGATTAATGAATACGAAGCCTGCTGCGCGTTGACTGCTAAAGACCTTACCTGAAAAATGGCTTGGAGGTTCATCGATCTCGGGAAGATTGATTGTTTTCTCGGCCCGGCCCTTTTCGAGGCGATGATGCAGGTCCGGCGGGAGGAAAAGATACCTGACACTTTGTTCTTCTGGCAGCCTGAGAGGCCTGCCGTCTATATCGGCTACCACCAGCTTGCGAGAGAGGAGGCGAACCTGGACGAGTGTGCCAAAGCAGGGGTGCCGATCATACGTCGCGTCCTGGGCGGTGGAGCGGGATACTGCGATGCCGATCAGATATTATACAATCTCATCTATGCGGAAGGCGGGGGGATCCCCAGGGGCCCGGCTAATTCATATCGGTTCATCTTGCCTGGATTGATCGAGGCTTTGCATATCATGGGGCTGGATGATGCGTGTATCGATAAAGAGCGGTTCGGCGTGTATGTGAACGGGAAAAAAGTCTCTGGCAGTGGCCAACTGTCTTCGGATGGTGTCGTCAATTCCGGGGGCAGTTTTCTCGTGGATTTCAATTATGCCGCGATGGGCAGGTGTCTTAGAAATCCCGTGAAGAATTTGAAGAATGGAGTGCTCAGGCCTGAGGATGGTCTGACTACGGTGCGGCGCGAGCTAGGGGCGGCAAACATGGACGAGGCAAAGAAAGCCCTGCGGTCTGGTTTCGAGAAGATTCTTGGAAAAACGGTTGATGGAGAACTGACGGAGTATGAAATAGGGCTGGCCGGCGGTTTCAGGAAAAAGTATCTGGAGGACGATTGGACTTTCCGCTCAGACTTGAGAAAAGAAAAGAAAGAAAAAGGACGATTCAGCAGAAATCCTCCGTGACGCCTACGTAGCCTGATTCGATATCCACTCCGACCCCTACCCTGGTGTAAACCGGGGAAAGGATATTGGCCCTGTGTTCCGGGCTCTGCATGAAGCCGACGAATGTGGTGTCTACGCCGTTAACGATCTTTCTTCCCCCGTACATGTATAACATCGCCATCTCCTCCGGGGACGAGAAGCTCGCCCTGCCCCAGCAGCCGACATTCTCCGCTCCGCCGTAAACAACATTGCCTACCCTGACTGCGCAGCTGTATCCTGCATCCTTGTATCTGTCGGAGAAATCCTTCCCGTTTATCACATGGCTCTGTATGCCTGTCTTGGCCATGTCCCTGCTATGGGCTCTGGCGATGTCTCTAAGCCCTGTATCCATTGTAAGGGGCGTAAGTTGCAGATTCTGGGCTTTTCTCTCGGTATTCATCATCTGAAGGATCGATGTTTCCACCGCCTCTACCGGGCCCCCGCTGCATGTGACATAGGTCTGCGCCTGCGCTATCTGGACCCCGTTTTGCGAGATGAAAGTCTTAAGACCTATATTGGTTCCCGGATTGACGCATTTATAGGTGACCGTTACATCCTGACCGTCCCCTGAAATAGTGCCTGCAGACCTGCTGAAATATTGAAGGTATCCTGGGTCGCCCCACTGCCCGACAATCATTCCAGCCGCGTTGGTCGCCTTCGTCTTGATCCAGACCTGGTCGTCCGATGTTTCGATGTTCCCCCAGGATTTGGATGAGATGATTTTTAGCGATGCTTTATCCTGGGTTCCTGTGCCCTTGCATGTCACGGAGACCGACATGGTCCTGGTTTTCCCTCCATATAACAGGCTCAGCCTTAGAGCTAGATCGGTCCCTGCAGACACGCATTTATAAGTCACGATGATCTGCTGGTTCGCGGCCGTGACCGAGGATGCCGAACTGCTTGAAAACGACAAGTATCCCGGTTGCCCCCACTGGCTGATGGCTGCTCCCACGGCGTTCACTGCGGTGGCCTTTATCCATACAAGGTCTGTATCGCTTCCGACGGTGCCGGTGGTTTTTGAGGTAATGTCTGTAAGGCCAGGTCCAAGACAAATGACTGTTTTTGATATTTCCTTCACTACTGCGTTACCCTGTACGATAGAGATCTTGAAGAGCAGGCCCGAACCCGCAGCTGTGCATTTATAAGTAACAGTTATTTCCTGCCCATCTCTGGTTACAGAATCGGCTGTTCTGCTGACGTAGGCTAAGTATCCCGGTTGCCCCCACTGGCTAATAGTCATTCCATTGGCGTTGTCTGTTCTTGCTGTTATGCTGACCGTATCTGCATCAATGCCAACCGATCCGACTGTGTCTGAAGATACCTCCTGGAAGGAAGAGGCTGTGCTTTGTCCGTTGCATGTGATTGTCTTGGTTATGTCTGTTGCCTGGTTGTTTTGTATTAGTCTCAGGCTTAGCTGTAGGTTTGTTCCCGGGGTGGTGCATTTGTATCTGACCCAGATTTGTTGGTTTTGGGCGGTTATCGCGGAGGCTGATCTGTCTTGGTAAGTTAGGTATCCTGGTGTTCCGTATTGGCTTACGGTGGCTCCTACGGCATTGGATGCTGTGGCTTTTATCCATACGGTGTCGTCTCCTCCTATTGTTCCGATGGTTTGGGAGTTTATTTCTGTTAGTTGGGCGGTGATGGGGTTTTGTCCCGTGCACGTCACTGCCTTGGTTATTTGCTTGGTTATTTGTCCGTTTTGTACTAGTCCTATGTTGAATGCGATGCCGGTTCCGGGTGCGATGCATTTATAGACTACTGTGACGACTTGGTTGTCGCTTGTGATGGTGCCTGCGGTTCTTCCGACGTATGCAAGAAACTCCGGCTGGCCATATTGGGTCACGGTCATGCCGTTGGCGTTGATCGCCGTCGCGGTTATCGAAACGGTGTCGGCGTCGCCTACTGTTCCGGACAGGTCGGATGTTTTTTCCTGCAGGTATACGTTTGCCGCGGTTCCGGTGCATGTTATTGTTTTGGTTATGTCTGTTGCTTGGTTGTTTTGTATCAGTCTTAGGGTTAGCTGCAGGTTTGTTCCTTGGTTGATGCATTTGTATCTGACCCATATTTGTTGGTTTTGTGTTG
>CAIYYO010000303.1 GCA_903930485.1 Methanobacteriota archaeon | reverse complement strand
TTTATTCCTTTGCTGCGCCCTTCAGGATGCTGGTGACGTCTTTCGAGGTCTCGGATTTTGCGATTATTATCAGGAGGTCGTTCAGTTTCAGCGTCTCGTCCTTGTTGCCGAGGAGTATCTCGCCGTTGCGGCTTATCATCCCGATCATAGCGCCTTCGGGCAGGCCGGTTTCGCTGATCTTTTTGCCGTCCATTTTTTCGTTGGACAGTGTGAGTTCGAGTATCTCGGCTTTACCCTTGGCCAGGGATATCAGGCTCCTGACCTTGCCCAGTGTCAAGGCATTCTTGAAGTAGCTCACCATAGGCGTGATCGGGCTGATCGGCGCGGTTACGTCGAGGCTTAGGTATAAGTCCTGTTTGTTCGGATCGTTGACTCTCGCGACTACGCGTTTGACACCTGCTTTCTTGAGTATCTGGCAGATTGCGAGGTTGGTGTTGTCGTCTCTTGTGAGCACGGCTACGGCATCGGCTTTGTCGATGCCTGCGTCTTTGAGTATTTCGAGATCGCTTCCGTCTCCGTGGATAATAAGGGCGTCTGTGCTTTCGGCGATGGCTTTTGCTCTTTCTTCGTCCTGTTCGACTATCACCATTTCATGTCCTTCGCTCGAGAGGAGTTTGCCGAGTGTGCTTCCTGCAACGCCTCCGCCGATGATGATAATGTACATTTTTTTATTTGCCTAGAAATAAAGCCTTTTTTTACGGCTGATGCTTTTTTTACTCTGCCATCTAAAGAAGTAAATCACTTCTAACTATTAATTAATCCCCCATTCTTTAAAAATCAGAGAATCCAAATAATCTATATGCCGGTATCAAAAATGGAATCCAAAATCAAGGTTTCGGAGGTCTTGATAGACGCTCTGGAGTATATGAAGAAGTTTCGGGACCAGGTGTTCGTCATAAAGCTCGGAGGCGAAGTGATGGTCGACGATGGGGTTCTCGACGCAGTGGCCCAGGACATTATTCTGCTGAATTACGTAAACATAAAGCCGGTGATCATCCACGGCGGCGGGAACGAGATATCGAAGGCCATGGAGCGGCTGGGCAAGAAGGCGCATTTCGTGAAAGGCCTGCGCGTGACCGATGAAGAGACCATGGACATAGTACAGATGGTCCTGATAGGCAAGGTCAACTCCAAGATCGTCGCGAGCATAAACAAGAACGGCGGCAACGCAGTCGGTCTGTCCGGCAAGTCTGCGAAGCTCTTCCTGTCCGAGAAGAGGAAAAGCGACGTGGATTTGGGCTTTGTCGGGGACATAAAAGAAGTGAATTCCGATCTCGTAAGCGTCCTATTGGAGAACAACTATATACCTGTAGTTTCTCCGGTAGGGATAGCCGAGGACGGCACGTCGTACAACATAAACGCGGATACTGCGGCTGCGAAACTTGCGGTGTCTCTGGGCGCGAGCAAGTTCATGATCCTGACAAGCGTCGACGGTGTCTGGGACAAGAACAAGAACGTGATAGAGAAGATGAATTCGAAAGATGCCGAGAAGCTGATCGACTCCGGAGTCGCGAAGGAGGGCATGATACCTAAACTGAGGGCATGCATACAAGCCGTAGGCCAGGGTGTTCCCGCCGCGCACATAATCCGCGGAGACCGTCACAGGCTCCTTGAGGAGATATTCACGGCCAAGGGAACCGGGACGATGATTAAAGCAAAATGATAGAGGTTTCGCCCATAGGCAATTGGACCGGGGTCCTGGTTAGGCTGGGCAATGCCGACATGATCATAATAGTCGCGGCTAAAGGATTTGTCGGCTGCGGCTATTTCTCGGTCGAGACGGCTGAGAAGGTCGGCGATGCGCTCGCGGTCGTCAGGGGTGTTTCAAGCTTTGAAGAGGTCCTGAAGGCGAAGGTTTCCGAGGTCTCTTCCAAGGCAAAGAAGTTAGGCGTCAGGGCGGGCATGTCAGGGATGCAGGCTCTCGAGCTGCTTTCCTGATGGGGGCACAGGTTTTTAGTTTCATAATGCGTTATATTCCATGATGGATGTTAAGCGGGTTATCGTTCCGTTGCTTTCGATAGCGTTGGTCGCATTCCTTCTCTGCCTTACGTATTCGTTGCCTGCGACAGGGGCTGCCGATTCCGGTAATCCGGCAACGAACGCGTCCGTCGGGCGGCTTGTCCTTTTCCACAGCGACTCGTGCCCACACTGCCGCGACGAGCGGGCATGGCTCCAGTCGATGCAGAAGAAGTATCCCCGGCTCGTTATTGAGGAGTATGAGATCAGTTCCGAGGAGAATGACGCATTATTCAAGAGATTTTCCGCGGAGTATAATACGACTGCAGGTGCTGTCCCGGCAACGTTCGTCGACGGAAAGGTATTCGTAGGATTCGCAGACTCGCCGGGTGATTTAATTTACAATCAGGCTTACAGGGCTTATACCGGGTACTCGAACCAGATCGAGGCCTCCATAGCTGAATCCGTCGGCAATACAAGCGGCGGTCTGGAGGCGAAAGTCCTCGAAACATCAAAAGAAACTGCGCTGGTTCAATCCCTGATTCAACGAGACCCCGAATGTATCGCGAATTACGCTCTCGTCAACGGAACCTACATCGTCGGATGGTGGAGCCGTGAGAGGATCAACTCAAAACTTTATTATCCTGACGTAGCCGTGTACATCGATGCTTCCAGCGGAGAGATACTCAAGGCCGAGATTCCAGCGTCGCCGGTTCCGGGCCTGGACAAACCAGTGCAGGGCGCGACATGGATACATATCGCCATCATGATCGCTTTATTGATCTACCTGTGCGTCTTCCTCTTCCTGCGGCATAGGCTTAAATTTTCCTCGAG
>CAIYYO010000302.1 GCA_903930485.1 Methanobacteriota archaeon | reverse complement strand
GCCGAGCTCTTCCATCATCTCGGTCAGGACGTCCATCTCCTTAAGCTTTTCGACCATCTCTTCCGTGACCTCTTCCTCGCCGAAGATCCCGGAAATGAGGCCGTAGGACACCTTGGCTTTCTCTTTGAGAGACATCTTCGCCGCAGCTCGCTTCAGGGTTATTCCGATGTCCCGGTCTACGAGCGCGATGGGTATGTTCTTCTCCTTGGCCAGCTCAAGAGCCTTGACCATCTCAGAGCCCGGCTTTACCCCAAGCTCGTCGCCGACGCGCCTCTGGAAATTCGTCAAAAGAAGCTGGGCCAGAAACAGGGAACCCTTGCCTTCCTTCATCACCTTGCTTATGTCGGTCTCGTCCCACTTCTTCTTCTCGGCAATGGCGTGATGCCGCTGCTCGCACAGCTCGACCGCTACCACGTCGGGATTTTCTTTTTCGATGGTCTCCTTCACAAGCTCCACGCTCTCCTTGGAGACGTGCGCCGTCCCTATGAGCAGTATCTCCCTTCCGTTCACGTACACCGGCGTCACTTGGTTGAGCATATGGAATATATAGGGATGACGAACTCAAATAAGGGGTCAAGATAACCGGGGAACACAAAAGAGGTGAAAAACCTCGGAGATTTTACCACCCCCATATGATGAACATTTGTATATTTAAAGGATAAATCAATGAATAATATACTTGAATATTGGGATTAATGGAATGAAAGACAAGATACTTTTGATGGCCGCCTTTACGATCCTCGTCACAGGATGCTCACCTATGGCAGCAAGCGGATCCAGCCAAACGGCACTCGAAGCGAGGCTGAACCTCCTTTCATGCAAGGTCGACTACTCAAGCCAGCAAATAGACCTGATAGATGAAAAAATAAAAGATGCACCCGACCTCTCAGCTTACAAACTAAGGATCCAGGCAGACATAGGCCAATTAAAGGCATATTCTTCATCAGGAGACGCCGTGAATTTCACCCAATATGTCGAAAGCAGCCTGAAACCGGACATGAAAGCCTCCTCCGACCAATTACGGGCGGTCAAAAGAGACTACAAGAAATATAACCTCAGCAAACAAGACATGGATGCTGTGACTACATTATTCAAATCCGACACCGACAGATACGGCACCTGCATGAACGCCGCATCGCAAAAACAGGGACAGGAAGACCTGAAAATAATAAATACCTGGATGACGGGCGCCCAGAAAAAGATAGACCAGCTGACCTCAAAAGACTACGACACGTCCCAGCTATCATCGATAATGGCAGAAGCGAGAACAAGCTACCAGACCCTCGCATACGCGGTATCGACCAAGAACTCGACCAAAATCAATGAAGGCATAAAAGAGGTCCGGGACCAGTATCTGCACGCCTGCGCACGGTTCCGCGGCCTGGAGCTGAAACTCTACTTATCCAAGCTACAAGGTCTCGACTCGGGAAAAAAGTATGCGGCAGCCCTGAACCATGCGGACGCGTCAGCCGACGCCGCTCTCGCTATAGCCGTCCCGGGCCACAAGTACACCGCGGAAGAGTTCTCGACCGTGTGGAGCAACGACCTGGGAGACGCGGCCAAGATAATCTCAGAAACGACTAAATCGATAAAAGCCGACAGCAAAACCAAGAAGTCCGGCAGCTCGGCCAAAGGAGACGCCTAAAATGAAAACGGAAATACTAATAACATTGTCGACCGTCTTTTTTGTGATACTGCTTTGCGCCGGATGCGTTAAGAAAGCCCCTACCCTAAACGTTTCAGAGAGATCTACGACACAACCCACGGGGCCTACCGCATCAACGACCAACCTAAGCCTTGGCGAGATCTCCTCCAATCAGCCGGCCAACCCGGACATCGGACTGCCGGACGACGAGGGCGCACCCATCGAGGAAATACCGGAAGGAGATGCGTCGACCGACGTGGGCAACATAACCAAAGGGCTCAGGAACATCAATACGAGCCGGAGCAACCTCTCGGCAGACCTGAGCGAAATTACGGCGAAGGCTCCGTTAAATCCGGATTACGGTTCTGACGCGGTCGCTGAAAGCACCGGCGACTTTGGTAGTTAAATGCCTAGTTAAACTCAATCGTCTAGATATTTATAATAAAGGCCAGGCTCGCTTCAAATAGATTTGAATCTAACAATGTATTTAAATAAGAGGGGCAAATTGAATTAGGATATGAAAACCAATTATCTAATAGTTGGAGTAGTTGCGGTTATAATTATTGTTGCGGGTTTATATTTTTATGCTCAAAATTTCTCTCAGAAGCCTCGGGGGGAAACTCTTTATAGATACATAGTAGGGAATTCGCAGGTAACTACATCAACCTCATTCTCAGATCTTGATAAGGAATCAGCAAGAACAATTGCAGAAGAAGCAGTAAAAATCTATGATAAGGCAGACTATAAGTTCGAATGCTTAGTCTTTGACTCGGCGAAAAAAGACTCCAAAAATGGGGGGGAATTTTGGGTAGTAAAATTCTCTTGCAATGAAAAATGTAGTGAGAGATACATTAATTGCGGCGCCTCGGTAGTAATCAGGAATAATTATGAAGTGATAATCGGCTTTCCAAACTAAACGCCCGCCAGCCCCAATTCCTTATTTACTCCAGACGACTTTGAATTTTTCCTCCGCTTCGCTGCGGAACTTTGCACTAAAATTCAATCCTTCGGGGAGTTTAACAGCGGTTTAACGGTTCGCTAGGGTGCCCCGTTCTCAGCCCAAATCCCCTTTCGGGGAACTTCGTTAAATCGCATACGTTTAAGCAAAAACGATCTTAAATATCTTTCATTCTAGGTTATCGTTCTTTAAAAAGTCTGAAGCTCCAACTCGCTAATCCCTTCAAACATTCGTTGAAAGCATTCAGTCCAACCGAAACCTTCAAGTCGTTCACCAAAAAAGCAAAAACTATAAATACCCGGACACACTGTATATATATGTATTAATATGGGATTATGGTAATTACATAGCAAATATTCTTTTTCGTTCGTTCGAAATGCCAAACGTAATCAGTGTCGTGTCCGGTAAAGGCGGTGTCGGCAAGACCACCTTTGCTATAAACCTCGCCGCCGCCTTGAACGAGTTCGGGCACAACAACCTTCTCATCGACGCCGACGTTTCCAATCCCAACATGCTGCTGATGCTTCAGATACCGCACGTGCCGTTGACATTGCAGGACGTCATACGGGATAAAGTCGACATCGAGCACGCAATCCGTGTCCACCACACCGGCTTACGCATCGTGCCGACATCGCATGCCTTCGACAACAAATTAGACCTCTCCAAGCTCGGGGAAGCGATAGAGACACTGCCCGAAACCATAATACTCGATTCACCCCCAGGCATCGACGACGCGAACATCCGCTCCATACTGGACCTCTCTGACAGGGTGATCGTCGTCACGAACCCTGAGATCCCGGCCGTCACGGCTGCGGCCAAGATCATCAAGCTCGCTAAAAACCTCAAGAAGACGAATATAGGGGTCGTTCTAAATAGGATAAGGGACGATCAGTTTGAGCTCATAAAAGACGAGGTCGAGATAATGTGCGAGACGCCGATAATAGGGACGATCCCCGAGGACCCGGCGGTCAGGAGGGCCGGTTTCGACACGCTTCCTGTGGTGCATCACTCTCCTTTGGCGCCTTCAACGGTCCAGTACATGCGTCTCGCGGCAAGGCTGCTTGGAAAAGAGTACAGCCCGCCGAAGTACTTGTCCATCAAGAGGCTTCTTGCAAAAGTCAGAAAATGAATTATTCCCGGATCCTTTACCTGGCGGTGCTTGTCGCGCTGTTGAGCAGTTTCGTCTGCGCGGACATATCGGTCGAGG
>CAIYYO010000301.1 GCA_903930485.1 Methanobacteriota archaeon | reverse complement strand
TGGGAAAAAATCTGTAGTTGGCTATAGCCCTCCAATTGATTTATCTAAGAAATGTTTTAAATGCGGCCAAACATATACAGGAATACACGTCTGCCTCGAATCATTTAAATCCGATTATGACAGAGGATATGACGCTGGGAAGAAGGGCGCTCGACGTGAATTGGGTTACCCAGGCAAACGCGGATTTCAATATTTCGGGAAATAGCCTCAGCCAATGTCATTGGTAATTGCCTATAATGCCATAGAGCGCCAAGTATGGTGCTGCGACAGGCGTACAGTCACACCGCAAGATGGTCGCTTTGTGCGCTCCAGCGATAACGCACAAAAGATCCGACAAATTCTGAACAGTAATATCCTATGTGGTTGGATTGGCGACAAGTATGATGCTGATTCAATACTAAGCGCTATACCATCTCCTAGTCATTCCTCAATTGAGGATTGGCTTGAAGAAGTAGCCTTTTGTTGCCAGCACATTAATAGTCTTTCCTTTGGTTTCTGTGCTAACAACAATCAAGCGTTCTGCCCAACTGGCTTGCTTATAGGCGGCTACCATTCAGACAAACGATTTCTAGCTGTCATAACACCTGATGGACAAGTCATGAGCCGAAACCAGTATGCAGCTATCGGCGTCGGGTCAGAAACTGCATCCGAACGTTTATACAATGTCCGAGAACATCCTCTTCCAGTTGCCCAGGCATATGAGACTATCTGGGATTGTATAACCGACGCTTCACGGGAAGACGAGTACGTAGGAGGCTTAGTTACTTGGTTTCTTATTTCTTCAGGGCGTTGCGTTGAAATTTCCCTTAAGGGCAGATGTAACAATGGAATTCGCGAGGTCGGACTGGAAAGATTCCGCGGAGCTTAGGGAAGATTTCCCATCCAAGGGTTTTGATGCAGGAGTGTGATTTCGTGACTATTTATATGAAAAGAAAGAGATCTGATCAATACGCAGGAGGACAAAATGCCGTTTCGACATGGGGCCCATCATGGTATTTCATTCGTTTTTAGTATCTTATTATCCGTCTTGTTGACAGAGCTGATTCGGCCTCTTCTTCCCGGGGTTCTTGTCCTTTTCGATGCTGCATCCAAATTTATCGTTCAACTAACAAAGGCCCGTATCGATTACAAACTAGTTTCCGTCTTGCTGGTCGCATTTATCGTGACCGTGATCTACGGAATCGTCTATGGATTACGCGAACGCCGCCGTTCTTCATGAAGAAGATGATCAGAATTTGTATCTTCTGTCTTTTTGCCGCTTGCGCCAAATAGCGCGGGTACGTCCCTTGACAACCCATCCACGCAGACCTATCATACCCGGGCAGGCGTAATTTTCTAGGGGGCTAAAATGGGTCCTTTTGGAGCGGGCGATCATCAATATTCTCTGGGCGAAGCCCAGATCGTATCGAACCTGATGCTCTTTCCGGTCAGGGCCACGCTACCCGATCCCAATCCACATTTCCGGACCCTCGAAGAGGGCCTGACGGACGGCACGGTCAAGATCTCCGAACCCGGCAAAGGCCATACCCGCGTCGGTATCAAAAACGACTCGGAAGACGATGTCTTCATCATCGACGGCGAGGGGATCACCGGGGGAATGCAAAACCGTATCGCCGCAGCATCCATGGTCATCGGCTCCCGGAAGTCGCAGCAGGTCCCCGTTTATTGTTCCGAGCACGGACGCTGGAGCGGATCCCAAGCATTCGCCGCCGCGAACGAGATCGCCTACCCCTCGATCCGTAGATTGAGCACGGTCTCGCGGTCCTCTCGTCATACGGAAGCGTACATCCAAAGCTCGGTTTGGAGCGAGATCTCCCGAAAGCAGAAGAGCCTCAAGGTCAACTCCCCAACCCAGTCGATGCAGGACATCTACGCCAAGAAAGAACCGGAGCTGCGCCGCTTTCAGGAATACGAACCCGCTGAGGACCAGGTAGGTCTCCTGGCCGCCACGCAGAAACGGATCCTGTGCATCGACATCTTCTACAACCATCCTCTCTACGGCCGCTTTTCGAAGAAGCTCCTGATCAGTTGCGCCCTGGAAAGCATCGAGGACGAAGACCACGGCAGCGGCGTCTTCGATTATGGTAAATGCGAGGAGTTCTTCCAGGGCGTCATGACGGCTCAGCCCGTCCGGAAAGGCAATCCGGGCTCCGAGTCCTACTACCAGGTCCAAACGCCCGGCAGCC
>CAIYYO010000300.1 GCA_903930485.1 Methanobacteriota archaeon | reverse complement strand
GCCTGCTGGAAAGGGCGAGAGCGAACCTGGATGGTTTGTTAACTTTAGGGTAAGTCGTCACCATATCCATAGCGAGGCTGTCTGCAATGTTCCTGCGTTCTCCGCTGTCCCGCAGAAGGGCGAAGCTATGTTCAGCATGTCTACTTTAACGCTTGATCCCTTTATGACTGTTACCTGAGTCTCGGTTCCATCCGGCTTCTGGACGTCGAGAACAATCTCAGAAGGATTATATTCGTCGTCGCTCGGGTATTCAAACCGGTCCATCCTGAATTTGTAGCCTTTATACTGCGTTCCGTATCCCTCATTGGATACTCCCTCGATGAGCCAGGCGTTCGGATTAGGCTTCTCGAAGGGAAGCTGCTCCTTCATCACGGGCATGGTCTTATAGTTCCATGCATAAAGCCTTCCGGCCTGGTAGATCCCTGCATCATGGGCCGATACGAGGCGTAGAACGGTATCTCCGACCCTGAGGTCGTAAAAGGTCTTATGGCATACGTCGTATCCGAGTTTGCCCTCCGTCCGGGTTCCGTCAGGGTTCTTTATGTCGAGCAGCATGCCGCTTATTTTGTACTCTCCTGAGAATATCAGGTGGTCGATTTTGTAGCCGATTCCTTGGAATGAAGTGAAGCCTTCACTGGTGGCGTCGACCGGCGTCGCGCCCTCCGGCGGTTTGTCCGGGGTATACACCAATGGGTATAACTCTTCCGAAGGCGTCGTGTCCGTCGACGCCGAACCGCCTTCCCATACCCAGATGGCCGCGGTCTGCAAAGTGCCTAGGTCCTCCACGGTGCCGCAGAAGGGCGAAGCGACGTTGAGGTTGTCGACTCTGGAAGTCCTGTTCTCTTTGACGACCAGCTCGACTTGGGTCTGGTCCGGCTTTTGAACGTCAAGCACGACAATGAAAGGGTGATAGTCGCTGTTGTATTGGAGGTGATCGATCTTGAATTTATACCCGTTGTATTCCGTCGAGTAGTCTTCGCTGGTCACGTCTGAAAGCAATTTTGCGTCGGGGTCTGGCTTGGCGGGTGGAACAGGGTCCTTTTTTACTGGGTGTTCCTTATAGCTCCAGGCGTAGATTCTTGCATGCACCCCGGTTGCGTCTTCGCTCACAGACTGCAATCGCAGGACCACGTCGTCCACTTGGGCATCGTAATAGGAGCCGTGGCATTCGTCGTAGCCAAGCTTTGTGGAAACTGCGGAACCGTCGGGTTTTTCAACGTCTATCAATACTCCTTTGACTGTGTATTCAGAAAAGTAAAAAAGATAATCTGACTTTATTTTGTAGCCCGCGAACTGGGCTTTGTATCCATCGCTTTCGACTTTGAGGAGCGTCGCGCCTGAAAGCGGGGGTTCTGGCGTATATGCCATTTTCATCGTGTTTTCAGGATTCGGGCTTTCCGAATCATCGACTGTGGAAGAGGTCTCATCCAGTGACTCAGTCGTTGACTCGAGCGTGGCGGGAACATAACTCGTCGCGGGGGGTGCTTCAGTCGCGACAGGCGCCGTCTCCCGAAGTGTCGTGGTCGTGTAGGCCTCGGTCGAGGCAGGAGCGGGTTCAATGGCAGTCGGCTGAGTCTCGAGCGCTGTCGACGGAATGGTCGCAGGTGTTGGGTTGTTGTTCGAAACGCATCCAGGGAGAAACAGGAGGAGCGTAAAAATAACCGGGACGAGCGATTTTGCATATTCCATAAATGTTATTAGCTCACCGGATATAAAAACAGCTACGCCCAGTGCTCCAGCGCCTCTTTAAGCTCGCAGTGGTCCTCTGCGTATTCTTCCAGGGATATGCCCTTCATCGTCGCGTCGAGTGATTCGCGCGCGGCCTTGGCGCCGGAGATCGTTCCCTCGGGATGCCCGTGTATGCCTCCGCCCATCTGTATTATTATGTCCTTGCCCAGGATCTTCACGAGCTCGGGTATCATCCCGGGATGGAGTCCGCCCGAGCATACCGGGAACACGGTCTTTAAGTTGTAGCATGGCTCCAGCATCGCGTCCTTTATGGCGATGATCTCTTCGGCAGGCCCTTCCATCTTTCCGACCGATGCGGTGCCGATGTGGAGTTGATCGACCCCCACAAGTCGCAGGGATTTTGCCAGCGCCAGCATCGAGACGCCGTGTTTCTTGTTCCTGGTGAATGCCGCGTGCATCGCCCGGTGCGCATGTATCACGAGTTCGAGGTCTTCGTCTACCAGAGACTGCAGGCCGGAAAAGCCGGCGGTCACGACGTCGACCATCGCGTATTCTCCGCCGTTCTCCTTCACGAACCCGGCCCGGTTGATCATCTCGCACGATTCCGCCGTCACGTTGGGCATGTAAATCTTCTTTTCCCCGGTCTCTTTCTCAGCTCTGTCGCGCATGCGCAATGTTTTAATGATCCTTTCCCCGAAGGAGTTGAACCTCTGGTTGGTCAGGTTCTCGTCATCTTTGACAATGTCGCAGCCTCCTATCCATGCGTCGTACGCGACCCGCGAGTGGTCTTCGGGCCCGAGACCGAGCTTGGGCTTGATGATCGTTCCCACAAGCGGCCTAGTCTTGACGCCGAGGAGCTTCCTGATGCCGTCGATGCCGTATTTTGGGCCCTTAAAGGATTTCGCGATGGCCTTCGGGAACCGGATGTCTAAAAGCCGCAGATTCTCTACCGACTTCATCCCGAATATGTTGCCAGCGATGCTGCTGTAGATCTGCGGCATGTTGCCGGTCTCGAAAAGGTCTTTGGGGTAGGCGATCTTCACGATCCCTGACGCCTTGCTTATCTCGTAGACAGTGGGCCCGAGGGACTCCATTATCCCGGGCTTGGTAGTCGTTATGTCGGTCCAGGTGCCTATCGAGGACTCGGCGGCTATCTGTTCGCATGCCTGCTCGATAGAGAGGCCTTTACCCGGCTCGACGTAGAAGTACGCGGCTAGGTCGTTGTCTGTCGCGACATAATTTAAATCGATGTATCCAGAGCGTGTCATGGTTATCTAATTAAGTGACGGGGTATAAATGCGACCAGCAAACAGGAAATAAGGTACCAGTACGTCGCCGAAAAAAGCATCACGCCTTCGAAGCCGAGGGGGTCGCCTCTGTCCAGCGGGTTCAGCGGCCATAGGAACGGGTTGAAGCAGGGACAGCAGGAGGTCTCGCAGACGGTTTTTTGGCAGCAGACGCAGCAGCCGCCTTTGCCGACAAAGAAGGCCAAGAGGGCGATTAGGATAAATAGGGATATTTTCGCCTTTGTCGGCTTGAAAAAATAAATAATCTGCATATCAAATCAATCCCTTGGTAGAGGGAATGCCTGAGCCCGTGACCCGTGTGGCGTCGTACAACGCCTTAGCCAAGGCCTTAAAGCATGCCTCGACCTTGTGGTGGTCGTTGGCGCCTTCGACTCTTACGTTGAGGTTGAATTTCCCCTTATTTGCGAACGATGCGAAGAAGTGGGGCACGTTCTCTTTCGTCAAGGTCTTTGTACCATCCGTATCGTTTCCAACGTAGATACCTGTTCCATGAGCAAATATAGTCTTAGTTTGAGTAGTTC
>CAIYYO010000299.1 GCA_903930485.1 Methanobacteriota archaeon | reverse complement strand
CATTCTGCCTTCTTCATTTATCTGGATCGGGACGACCCTCAACGAAACCGGTCTTGTCAGCAAGGACCCTTTATCCGGCCCGCCTTCAATTTCAGCCATCGGTTTATCCGCATTCAATATATCCTGCGCATACTCGATTCGCCAGTTCTTGAGCTCGACGAATTCCCGGTTACTTCCTGTCACCTGATGGCATTTCACTGACTGGTTCAGGAACTCGACGTTCGCGCGTATCGCCGCTTCTTTTTGCACTGCTGTCAGGCCTAGAGGACTCGTCCTGTCATAATAAACGTACAATCCTCTGATGTGTTTAGCTTCCAATGACAACACATTATTGTCGTCATTATAAATGATGAACGCTCCGGCCGAGATCTGGGATCGCGGGGTCAACGGGAAAGATTTATCGGGGTCTTCAACGCCGATGCTGCGTATATGAGGATACGCTTCGTCAGGGTTTCTGAAAAAGATATTGAACTGTTCCCATAAATGGTCCTGATCCGGATGAGGCGAAAATACCGCCAATCTCTTTGTTGGATCAAGGCGCACCACTGCCTGCCTCTGGGATGGCACGTGCTCGGTGCCAAATCTATTTATGATTATCGGAGGTAACATGTTCCGCCTTTCTACGTTTTATCGGCGGAAAGCGGGGAAAATTTCAGTTTGCAGGGAAAATACTTTTTATGCGCGTTGTATCCCGAACTTATTGAAGAGGGCCGTGATCCGGTCTTCGGTCTGCTTGGGCATATATCCGGTAAAAGTATAAAGCCATTTCAGCTTGCCGAATCGTATGTCTTTCGTAACGCACATTAACGTGACAGGATAATACAGATGGTTCACTTCTTCACTGTCCGCGCAGAATTTCGCAAGGACGCCCGACGTGTCGAACAACAGCGTCCTTTCGTACACATGCGCGGTCTTATAACCAAGTAAATTGAACTTCGTCACCTTGGATTCGGCCCATTTATCGCGATCCAGAAGGATGTCGGAAAGCAATATGCTGTTTTTTTCATTCAACTCTTTTTCTTTCTCACTGCCGCATGTTTCCGAAGTCACTATGTGCGTGCTGCTTTCATCCAGGTTGATGAAAGTGAGGAATGTCTTTTCTAATGTCTCTTCTACGTGCTTTTCCCTTATGTATGCCAGCGTGAACCGGTCGTAGTCCCCAAGACCCTCGCATTTCGCCATAGCAGGGATGGTCTTCCATGAGATCTCGTTATACAAAGCCAGTTCACCGTCCAATAGATACGACGATGTCCCGTTGGGTTTTTTCGGGCCGAGAATGGGGAAAGAATACTCCCCTTCCCGCGAGGTCGGGTTGACCGTGATGGCATGCTGTTTATCGCCCCTGAAAAATGTGATGAGCATACCCACCTGCGGGCTTATTACCGCAAAGTCGCCAACGCCCCGCAGTACCTTTTTTGATCGAGCAGCCATCGGCTGGACACGGTCAAGCGGCGGTCTATACCGGCTGATCACATCAAAAGCTGGATGCGTCATTCTATTCCCCTCCTACATATATATCGACAAAAAAGGAGAAAAATCCCACTTTTCGGGGGTTTTTAGAAGGCCATTTTGGGGCTATTTTTTGCGGATGGAGATTATTACCACGTCCTCCACGGGGACAT
>CAIYYO010000298.1 GCA_903930485.1 Methanobacteriota archaeon | reverse complement strand
GACCTGCTCGTTCCCGCCGCAGCATTCCCTATATTGCTTAGGTCATAGTATAACGTGTTCCCTGAACCCCATATCTTCGAAATCGTGAGATCCGGCTTCGGAGTATTGACCGTAACCTGAACCGATGCAGTCTGAGAGTTTCCACGGTCGTCGACGACTTTAAGGACCGCCGCATATATGCCGTACGTGGAATACGCGTGGCTCGGGCTCGCAACCGTAGACTTACCGGCGTCGCCGAAATCCCATTGATAGGTTAAGGAATGCCCTGCGCTCGCCTTCGACCCTGATGAGCCGAAATAGACAGGCAGACCGGTATAAGTGCTGACCGACGATGCAGTGGGACTGGGAGAAGTGCCGACCTGCGCTTTTGCAACAGGCGCATCAAGGACCTCGGCCGAAACCGTTGCGGTTTTGGAATTCCCTGTGCCGCTCTCGGTCACTTTAAGAGTCGCCGTGTACTGACCGTAACTGGAATAAACGTGAGACGGGTACGCAGCAGTCGATGTCTTGCCGTCACCGAACGTCCACAAATAAAAGATAGCATGCGCAAGGCTCACCGCCGATCCTCTTGAGCCGAAAAAAACGGTCGCACCGGTGAGGACGCTGACCGAAGACCCGGACGGATACTGCGAAGTGCCTATCTGAGCGCTGGCGGTGACGGAACTTGCGGGGGTCGTGGTCGGAGTAGTGGAAGGACAAGGTAAACAACAGGAGCCGTAAAGGTCTGTTATCCAAGTATAAGGGTATTCCACACCGTCGGTAAATTTTATATCTATGCTATCCATCACCCCATAGATTTTACTACAAGTTTTTACAGTTTTGCCCGCGTATTCATAATGGTCGACGCCGTCCTTACTGCCATACTTCGTGCTGTAAAAATAGAAGCAACAATCAGTGTGCCCATTATTGCAACAAGAGGTGCAGATATCTATTACATCCGTCCCGCCTTTGTCAGGTCCCATAGGGCAGGTATAAGCATACGCCTCCTCAAACGCCAGAGTACACGCAAGGAGCAATATAACGGATTTTATGAGAAAAGATCGCCTGCCCGGTTTCATGTCATAACTATTTTTCACGAGCGGGTTTAAATCCTTATAAAAGTATAAATGAGAGAGAAAAACGCTAAAAAAGCCTCCTTCGGATCTCGTCCACTATCCTCGGATCCACTCCGGTGCCGGACAAGCCCTGTTTTATCGACGCCGGATCCTCCCGGTTCTCCAGTTTCTCGACTATCGCCTCGATCGCATCCTCCCTGCCTTCGGTCTCTGATTTTTTTATGCCGAGGCGGTGGAGGATCCCCTTCATCTTCTCCCGCGCTAATACCGCCTCCTTTTCATAGTCAAGCATCCGCTTTTTCGCATCCTCTGCCGTTATCTTCCGAGTATAATATTCCTGCATCACCGACTTGGTGACTTTCTTCATCGCCTCGCGCCTCTCCCTTAATTCCAGGTATTCTTTTTTCAGGCCTTGCATGCGCTTGTTCTTGATGCGCAGGCGCGCAAGGAACGCGATCGCAAGAGCGCTTAAAAGGCCCAGCAAGAAGATTATTCCGAGGGTTCCGGAATCTATGCCGTACGAGGGCTGGGTTTTTTCAGCCGCGAGCGTCATCTGAACTCCGCCGGTATTTCCTTCCGGGTCTTCGACAGTCATCATTATCGAGGCGTCTTTTTCGTCCATCAGGTAAGTTGTCGCGTATAACCCGTCTTTCCTGGTCAAAACGTATGCTTTGCCGCCGATGACGGCCTTCACTTTGTCCGCGCCTATCTCTTCGCCGTCCGGATAGGTTATGTTAACCGCTATTTTAGTGACTTCTGCGGGCCGTGTGTTCTTTTCCGGCTCCACTAACAGCACGTTCAGGTTGTTTGATATCTCCAGGCTTTTTTCCACGATCTCGTCGAATGTCCGGTTCGTATCATACAACAGCACAGTTCCATGGACTTGCAGAGCGATCTTCTTTGCCATTCCTGCAGGTATGCGGTAGGCAAGAGTATGGGACTCTCCATCATTTGAGAATTCATAGGTGTTGTTGCTTAAGGGATCGTACAGGTAGACTTTTTCCTGTTTGATGCCCCTCCCCTTCAGGTTTGTGAAGCCTGCCTCGAAAGAGACGTTCTGACCGGGCGAGAAAACATCTTCATGCGGTTCGCTTACATAGAACTCGAGGCCGAGGTCTTCATGTGAAACAGGGAGCCTTTTCAGTATCGTCCCGCTGTTTCCAAGTACGTCAACGGCCTTGACTGAGAGCTCCAAAAAGCTTCCCTCGTCGCGCATAATTGGGTAAGACAGGTCAGCATGATAGATCCCGTCTCCGGTTTCCTTGAATGCGAGTTCCGTTTCCCTTGCGCCCATCAGGCTGCCGCTGACATTTGCCTTCTTTGCCGGGCTATTGTCCGGATATGAGACGATGACGTCTATCCCCATAAGACTGTCGCCGTAGTCGTATTTATCCTGGACAGGGTAGACTTTTGCGTTAAGGGAAAGCTCCATCAGGCTTACATAAGCCCCTGTGACGTCTCTGCCTTTGCGGCCCAAGGAATCGCTCACTTCGAGAGTGACATTATAGAAGCCCGCCTTAAGGTATCTGTGTACGGCTTCGCTCCCGGAAGCAGACCCTCCGTCTCCGAAATCCCACGAATACAAAGTTACCTTATCCGCGTCCCCTGACCTGAGTCCATTGAATGCTATGTCCTGCCCGACGCTCCCGGTATAGGGCCCCCCTGCATCGGCTGCAAGCCCGTCCTGCGCTTGACATGGAAACGCCAAGAAGGCGATACAAAAAACCAAAAAGACCTCTTTATAAAACCTGCCCGAACCTTCCATGATAATCTAATTAAGTGCAAGGTCTGTAAAATACTTATACAGATCACGGTTTTTTGCCTACGTGGACGGGCTCCTTGCCGCCCAGCTTCCGCAACACATCCTCTTTCGCCTTCCTCTGCACGGCAAGGTCCTGTTCGTACGCCAAAATCATCCGGCTCGCGTCATCAATGCTAATCTTCCGGGAATTGTAGTCCTGCTTGGCCTTCTCGACCGATCTCGCTAAAAGGTCCTCGTTCCCGGAAATCCTCAGAAATTCTTTTGAAAGCTTCTCCCTGCTCTTCTTCCTGTAGATAAATAAACCCGAGCCGGCGACCACCGCCAGGACAAGCAACACGGGAATGAGATAAACGAGATAACCAGATATCTGATCCTTGGAAGGACCCCCTCCCGACGATTTATTTTCCACGGCCGTCGTGCTCGTGGTCTCTTCCCAGACACCGGTGGAAGTCTCTTCTATGGTCGACGAGGTTTCAGGAAACGAAACAGTCTCGAAGACGGTCGTGGGCTCGGGCATTTCTGTGACCGTAACCTCGGGCATTGTTTCGCGAACGGGCTTTGTGGTCGAAGTAGTTGTAGGGACCGGGCAGACGCATTTGCTGGTGCATGTTTCAGGGCACTTGCCGTCGGACCTTCCGGGCTCGCATTCCTCGCCTTTTTCCAAAATGCCGTTCCCGCAACAGCCGACAAGGGCGTTGCCGTCTATGTCACAGTCGGGATCCGTGGAATAGCACGCCGGAGACGAGCATTTTCCGTCGCATATCCGCGAACAGTTCCGGCAGGATGCGTCCAGGCAGTATTCTCCAAGACTGCACGAGGTCACGTTATTCTTGCAGCACTTGATGAAAGAATGCGGAGAGACGCAGAACGACGAATTGCCCGGCTTGGCGTCGCAGCCGGGAGAGAAGATGCAGTTGTTGAAGCCGTTGCAGAAACTATGGCATACCCCGTCGTTCCCGGTGCAATCCCTAAGGCAGCAGTCGCCAGGACAGCTTGTGTACGACTCGTTCGGGCCGCATATCCCGTCGCCGCAGCCCCTGACGCTGACGTTGCGAATCTTCGAGTCAACCTCTGCGACCTTGTTCGAATAAGAGGCAAGATTTATCCTGTAGACCCCCACATGCTTCACCCGAATAGTCCAGTTGGCAGAGCAAATACTTGGATAATCACGTCCAATTACCTCACGATCCGTCTTCCGGGAAATCTTTTCCGGCATGTTGAGGCATTCCTTCGGCAGGTCTCCGAGACGCATGTAGAGATCGCCGCTGGCGCTGCCAGATATTTTATCGCGTGGAGTACAATTATACCCGGTGCAATACTGCGGAAAAAGCTGCACGTCCCCGCAGGGAGCCACACTGCACGTCACAGACCCCATCAGGATGAATTCCTCCCCCTCAGTCAGTGAAACATTCGAGACCGGCTTGTCGAGGGAGATGTTCAGGACAGGCACTATCCTCGTTACCGTAGCGTTGAAATTAATCTTTTCGGCGGTCTGGTTCGAGCCTGTAAGCAACAGAGTGGAAATGAAAAGCAGAAAGATAATAACGGGCGTTTCTTTCATGTTAAACAGACGCTAGTTGACGAAATCGACAAGATGCGACAGCTTATCCGCGCTCTCAAGCACGAGATCGCATTTAAGCCCCCGGAATTCCTTGACGAGTCTTGAGCGTTCCTGCAACCCTGAGGAAGCAGTCAGGCAGGCGACCGAGAAAAAACCGGCCTTCTTGGAAGCCCTTACGTCGTCAACGGAATCACCGACATAAACCGCTTGAGAATCCGCCGGAAGACCGTACTTCAACGCGACCCGCTTCCTGCATTCGAGAAGGGACTCAGGATCAGGCTTCCCGTGCAAGACGTCCTCTGCCGCGACGATGAATTCCTCGGGGATGAAGCGATCGAATCCGTACTCCTTAAGCGAGTACTCGGCCTCGAACCTGTCCCGGCCGGTGGCGACTCCCATCCGGAATCTTTCCGCGAGTTTCTCGAAGGTCTTCAGGCTGACGAGCGGCCGCTCGTTCCTTATCAGGCCGAGGCCTTTTAAGAACATGGGATCCTCGCCGTACTTTTCCCTGTAAAGGACTTTTCCGAGGTACATTTCCTGGAAAACCCTTTTGACGAGGTCGGTATGCCAGAATCTTTTCGCAGTCTCCAAGGATTCCAGACCATAGAGCTTCGCGAGCGCTTTCTCGGCGCCGTCTAGACCGGTGCCGGAAACCGCTATCTCGCGGGCTATTTTTTCGTAGTCTAATCTAAGGTCCTTATTCGTCACTGCCTGACCGAGCGTTTCCAGCGCCGTTGCTTTTGCCTTCAGGTCGCCTGAACCGGTATTTACGGAAAACATTCCAGGGTTCTGGGAAGCGGCTTTGGCGAGAAGGCACAGGACGAATGCGTAGGCGACTTTCCAGTCGTCGTTGAAGCCTTCCACAGTTTTGAACTTTTGGGTGTCTTCGACCGACAACAGGTTTTCAGAGAGCTTGAGGCCCATCAATTCCGAGAAATAATACTGGACGCTTTCCACGATAGCCTCGCGATAGGATTCCCTGACGTATACCAGAACTCCGTCGATGTCCCATACCATTATGTTCGCCTTCTTTATGTCCATAAGCCTTCAATAACTTATTTACGTCGTTCGGTTATTTAAAAACAAGGAGAGCGCGGATATAAGAACGTAAACCCAGAATTAAACATGGAGATAGTGTTCCTGGGGACCGCAGGCGCCATACCGACCGAAAAACGGAACCTGCCGGCAGTATTCCTCGACTACATGGGCGAATACTCCCTCTACGACTGCGGCGAAGGAACCCAGAGACAAATGAGGATGGCCGGCATAAACTTCATGAGAATAGACAACGTCTTCATCACGCACATGCACGCTGACCACTTCATGGGACTCGCAGGCATGATCCAAAGCATG
>CAIYYO010000297.1 GCA_903930485.1 Methanobacteriota archaeon | reverse complement strand
CCGGAGACCATGCCGACCTGGAGATGTATTACTACCCGCCGTTCACCGGAAACTTCCAGGCCAACATCACGGCGTATTACTGCAACACCGTAGAAGACGTTGCGTCCCTGAATTTCACGGCCAGCATGGGACGGGAAAACGTCTCGGCCAACGATTCTGCGGCCGGGAATAATCCGGCCCTGCAGGGAAGGATCGTCAAACCGGTACCTATCGACGTTACCGTGGAGAACACCGAGAATACGGTGGTGCTGAAGGTCAAGGCCCGGGAGAACCTGTCAAGCCTCGTCATATCCCCTAGAAGGTACCCGCTGGGCTGGATAGTAGAGAGCGTAAAAATAGAAAACCTGAAACAGAACGAGGAAAGGACCGTAACCATCGACTACTTTCCCCCAATATGGAAACCCGCGACCATAGAATTCGATTACGGAACCCTTGAAGGAGGATACCACAGCACGCAGGAGATCACGCTACAGGCGCAGAAAAAACCCGGATACACGACCGAGCAGATCGTGTTGATCGCCTTAGGAGTCACCACTATGCTGTTCCTGGCGCTTTATCTAAGAGAAAGAAGGAAGAACAAATGATCAATCAAATCCCTGACACGGCAATCTGCCAGAGTAATAAACCTGCGACCACGATAAGAGTCGCCGAGCCTATCCATACGATCACAGATGCTGCGAACGTTTTAAGCCAGCCCTCATTGTATGATAACTTCATCGACAAGACCCAGACGAAAGCCATAAATGCGACGTTTTCGGGAGGCCCGGTTACGGCCACTGGGAATACGTATCCAATGACGATGTAAAAAAGCGAAAGAAACGCTGCAGGGACTAAACCGTTCCTCTTGAATTTAAGGATTTTTGATATTATCCAGAGGACAAATGCTATTATTGCCCAATCAAGGGCGCTGAATAACAAAGCCATTTCGTCGCATTAGAGGAGCTGAATAGTTCCCACGAATTACAGGCTGAAGGCGCCCATCTGCCAAAGCGCGGCACCCAAAAGCCAGGTGATAGCCGCCGTAATTAACCACACGATGACTGATGCTGCGATTGTTTTGAGCCATCCTTCCCCATAGAAGAACTTTATAGATAAGACCCACGCAAGGATGAATAGCGCCAGGGATATCAATCCAAAAACCACCGTGTCCTGATCGCCTGAGTTGCCGTTTGAATATACCAGATCGAACAACATGCTCAGGCAAAAGCCCAAAACGATGAAAACCAGGGCGAACAGCGCCGCAGGCCTTATATCCTTCTTCTTGAATTTAAGAGCCTTGGAAACAAGCCACATGGCTAAGAACATCATCACAAAAGTGACCAGATAAATCAATAGATCGGTTAACATTTTTTGTTCGCCTCGATTAATTATTTAAGAAAGGGGTTTAAAAGCGGCTGCTTCACCTGTTCTTCACTATCGTCAGCACGTCGCCGTCCTTGAGGACGTGGTTCAGCCCGACGACCTGTTCGTCGAATTTGCTTACCCGCCAAAAGCACCCATCGACTGGAATATCTGAATCAAAACAAATCCGATGATCCACCATAACGACGTTGTAATGATAACCGCCGCAATCGTCTTTATCCAGCCTTCCCTGTAGAAGACCTTTATCGATGCAAGGAGCAATATGGCCCATAAAATCAGACCGTAAATCAGGCTGTTCGCTAATCTCGCCTCGGGCGTGGCGCCGTTTGTGTAGATTGAGCCGAGTAACGAGCCTAGAACATTAAAGACAACATAGTAAACCAATGCAAAGAACGCAGCGGACCTAACATCCTGCTTCTTGAATTTAAGAACCTTAGCTGTAAGCCACACGGCTAAGGTAATCGCCACAAGGTTTATGCCAAAACCCAGGATATCGTATATCACTGACATTTTTTGTTTTCCTCAATAAGCATATTAAGAGCAGGGCATAAAAAGCGCCGGCATTCATCGGTTCGTCACGATCGTCAGCACGTCTCCGTCCTTCAGCACGTGATTTAGTCCGACGACCTGTTCGTCGAATTTCACAGACTTTCCTGTGACGTGCGCGTTCTTGAACTTCGCGATTATGTCTTTGTGCACCATCAGGGCCGCGTCTCTCACCGTAGAACCTTTATGCATGATCATCGGCTCCGGGGAGTGCCCTTTCTCGCCCAGCCTTTTCGTATATACGCGGATGACGTCGAGTTTCTGGAAGATCTTTTTCTTGAGCTCGTCGATGTTCGATCGTTTCTCGGCAGAAATCTCTATCGCCTGCCCTTTTAGTTCCTCCCTTACTTTTTTGAGGTCTGCCGGGTTCAGCATGTCTATCTTGTTCAAGAGGATCAGGGATTTGGGATATATCCTGTTCTTCTGTATGACGTCTATCATCTGATCGTCGGTTATGTCTTCGTGCAGGGCGACGGTTGCGTTGTGTATGCCGTAGACGTTGAGTATCTCTCGCACGGTCCGCTTGTCGATCTTCGTCAGCTTTACGTTCGCTACAACGGATACTCCGCCTTTGTCCTGCTTCTGTATGCTGACCCTCGGCGGGGACTGGTTGATGCGTATCCCGACGGAGTAGAGCTCTTTTTCCAAGGCCGACAGGTGTCTTATGTTGGTCGCATCCAGGAGGATCAGTATGAGGTCGGCGTTGCGCACGATGGCTAGGACCTCACGTCCCCGTCCTTTTCCCGCGGATGCGCCTGCTATGATCCCGGGTATGTCGAGTATCTGTATCTTGGCGCCTTCGTATTCCATCATGCCCGGCACCACGTTAAGTGTCGTGAACTCGTACGCTGCGACACGCGAGTCCGCATCCGTCATAGCGTTCAGGAGCGTCGATTTTCCCACCGACGGGAACCCCACGAGCACCACCGTCGCGTCCCCGCTTTTCTTGACTGCAAACCCCTCTCCTTTCTTCCCGGACGATCTCCTCTTCAGGTCTTCTTCCTTCAGCTGAGCCAGCTTGGCCTTGAGCTTTCCTATGTGAAACTGGGTGGCCTTGTTATAGGAAGTCTTCTGTATCTCGTCCTCTATCTCCTTAATCCTTTCTTCTCCGGTCATGGGTCTGGGGGGAATTAAATTCCCGGATTACTATATTATTCTTAGCGGGAAAAGATTAATCAGGAACGGGACTAAGATGCTGGACATAGTATCGATCGTCGTTACGGTCGCGGGTTTGTGCCTTTTCGAGACCATCAGCAGCATAGACAACGCCATAATCAACGCCGAAGTATTGTCGACGATGCAGCAGAAGGCGAGGAAATGGTTCCTGGTATGGGGCCTCGTCTTCGCGGTATTCGTGGTCAGGGGCGTCCTGCCGTGGGCGATCGTCTGGCTTACAACGCCGTCTCTCGGACCTGTCGGCGCCCTCGTCAGCACCTTTTCAAACGACCCCAAGGTCCTTGAAGCGATCGAGGCGTCCTCGCCCGTGCTCCTCATCGGAGGCGGAACGTTTCTCGTCTTCCTGTTCTTCCACTGGCTGTTCCTTGAGCCCAAGAATTACGGCCTGACAGGAGAAGAATTCATTTCTTCGAAAGGCGTCTGGTTCTATGCAACGGTCTCGATAATACTCGCCCTGTTCGTATGGCTTGCGATAAACCGGAATCCGCTGATGGCCCTCGGCGCCGTGATCGGCTCGACGGCTTTTTTCATAACCCACGGTTTCAAGCAGAACGCTGAAGAGAACGAGAAGAAGCTGATGAAAAGCGGCTTGTCTGACATCAGCAAGATATTCTACTTGGAAGTGATCGACGCGACCTTCTCCATCGACGGCGTACTCGGCGCCTTCGCTTTCACATTGTCGGTGCCGCTGATACTTCTCGGCAACGGCCTCGGCGCCTTCGTCGTGAGACAGATAACCGTCGGCAACATCGAGAGGATAAAGAGGTACAAATACCTGAAGAACGGCGCCATGTACTCTATCCTGTTCCTCGGCATCGTCATGGTCTCGGACAGCTTCGGCGCGAACATCCCCAGCGCCCTTTCCCCGGTGATCACTTTCATCGTCGTCGCATATTTCTTTTATCGTTCGGATAAGGAGGCGAAACAAAATGTGGACTGAAAAATACAAGCCATTGAAGGTCGAGGACGTCCTCGGAAATCCGAAGGTCGGCGCAGACTTGAGGAGTTATAAATGGGACCAGCCGCTGATGCTCTACGGCTCGCCCGGCATAGGGAAGACCGTCCTTATCGAAGCGTTCGCGAATGAGGCCGGGCTCGAGCTGGTAGAGATATGCGACGACAACATGGAGATGGGCCGGTGCATAGTCCAGACCGGAAGCCTTTTCGGAACCAAAAAACTGGTGTTGATCGACAACGTCGACCAGGTGGATAAAATTAGAGAGGTCCCGGAGATACTGAAAGCTGCAAGGAATCCGATCATTCTCGTCACTTCCGACTATGACTCCAAGAGGCTTGCGACCGTGAAGAAGATGTGCGAAACGCTTCAGATGAAGCGCCCGGCGCCGGTCTCGGTGGCGAAACTCCTGGAAAAGATATGCTGCGAGGAAGGCGTCGAAGCCGACAAGGAGCTCCTTAAGAAGATAGCCGAGAACTCGCAGGGAGACATGAGAGCAGCCGTAAACGATCTTGAGACTATCGCCCTGGGCCGCAGGAGCTTATGCGCCGACGACCTGTCTCTGCTGGCGAAGCGGGACGTCGTTTCCGACATCTACAAGTCGCTGGGGACAATATTTTTCAGGAAAGACGTGCAGGAATCCATCAGGTCCACGTACGACCTCGACGAGCAGCCGCAGAACATCCTACTCTGGATCGACGAGAACCTGCCAGGCGTCGTAAAAGAACCGGCCGATCTTGCGAAATGCATTGAATACCTGTCAAGGGCCGACATTTTCCTTGGACGAATAACGAACCGGCAGTATTGGGGGTTTCTCAGGTACGCGAATCCCCTCATGACCGCAGGGGTGACCGTTTCCAAGGGGGACAAGGTCAACTTCGCCAGATACCAGTTCCCTTCATACATAATCAGCATGGGCAGGACGAAGAAGGAAAGAGAGCTGAAAAAGAGCATAGGCAGAAAGCTTTCGCCGGTCCTGCACTGCGCGTCGAAAACCGTCGCGGCCGAATATATTCCGCTGTACCGAGGGCTTCTTACGGCAGGCAGAATCGACTCGAAAGAGTTCGGCGAATCATACAATCTGGACGGCGACGAGTTGGATTATATCGGCGGCAAGACCTGAAGAACAAAAAAGATAATAATCAGATGAATGATATCCAGACGTATTCCACGGCCTTGACCGCGACCACTATCACGGCAAGACCTATCACGACGTAGATGATCGATTTCTTGGCGTTGTTCCTGGTGACCGAGTCGTCCGACGATGCGAGCCGTAGGCTGTTTATTATGAGGACTACTATCGCAAGGCCTGCGGCCACGCCGTATATCACGTTCTCTATCCCTGACGTGCTTTTCTGGAGCTCGCAGTCTCCCTGGCATTGAAGGCACATCCTTCCGAGGGTGAGGCATTCTCTCTTCCTCTGCGCCTCGTCCGCGGTGTCGTTGTTTACCGCGGCGCATTTTTTGTCTATCTCGTTGCACGCGGAGGCTATGTTCTGGCAGGCCGACAGATCTTTGAGGTCGTAGTACATGCCATATTGCCTGTAAGCCGTATTGCAGTATTGCTGGACAGGTATCGTGTAGTGCACGCATTCCCCGTCGGCCATGCACCGGTACGAGAACTTGCATCCCTTCTCTTTGCAGCCAAGCAGCTGGGCCCCGGAGGTCACGCAGACGCCGGAAGTCATCCATGTGCACGTGGCATTGAGGGCGCAGGGATTCAGGTTGCAGGAATCGGTCCCGTATTGCTCGCAGGTCACAAGGTCCTTGTCTCCTCCGTTGCAGTTGAAGCAACGCGTGCCGTCGAACCAGCAGCCTCCGAGGGCGCCGGACAAGACGTGGCATTTCAGGGCCGTGCAGGACGGATCGCATGCGTCCTTGCAGGGGTCGCCGTATGAGATGGAAGAAATGCACAGAAGAAAAACGCACGCATAAAGTACGCACGCATCAAGGCCTAATTTTTTCCGGGTCTCAACCATTGTCTTTTATACGCGATGAATATGATCGCTGCGATGATGACCGCGAAGATTATTACGTAGGCTCCGGTCCCGGCGCTATTGCAGTCCGGGTCTTCCCCGTTCTTGCAGTCAGGGTCGCATCTGCCGTCTTTTACCTTGTCGCAGTATCCGTCCTTCAGGCCTGACTGGCAGTCGCTCGGGCACGTCGCATAATTCTCGGCCGGCTGCTCGCAGACGCCGTTCCCGCACGGGCTCGGCGCGTTCGTTGATTCCGTCACTGTCGTGGTCGTTGAGCTGCGTGCAGTAGTAGTCGTCGGGTTGCAGTCCGGGTCCTCTCCGAGCTTGCAGTCGGGGTCGCAGACGCCGTCTTTCGCCGGATTGCACAGTGCGTCTTTCTTGTCGGGCTGGCAGTCGTGCGGGCACGTGAGCGCGTTCTCGTCGAGGTCGGGCTCGCAGATGTGGTTCTCGTTGCATTTCACGTTGACCGAGAGGTCGTTGGATTGTATGACCCCGCTTGAAGCGTATGTGTCGGTCGGGGGAATCATGTATTCGCCGTAGTATAGCGGCTTTATCTTGTAGCTTATCGTCGTCGAGGAATTCGCGCGCAGGTTGACGACCGCCTCGTAATAAGGAGGCGCCGAGGTTATGCCGGAGGCTATGGTTCTTTTGAATACGCCCTGGTCTATTATGTCCACGTGGCCTATGGTCTCGCGGAGCCTTACCTGAGTCGCCTGGGTGAGCCCGTTCGATATTGTTATTTTCACTTCCACGGTATCGCCTTTCACTATCTCTCTCGGAGCGGTCTTCCCGATGGTTATCTCGCCCTGGGAATTGCTGCCAGGAGCCGAATCTCCTTCGGATATTTGAGCCGGCGTATCGCAGGAAGTGCAGGGGGAATTGACCGGGGCTATCTGATTCACGGTCATGTTGTAGAGTATGTAGTCGCTTTCGTTGAAGTTTTCGAAGTTCTCGCATGACGCGCATGTCGCATTCCCGGTCGCGTTAGATGATAAGTCAGCGGGAAAGGCATTCGCTATGAGGCATGTCAGGCACATGAGGCAAAAAAGCATCGTTGTTATTTTCATTTTTTCACGGACACCCCCAGACGTTCCCGGGACATGAAGCCATTCCTGCGTCATTCCTGCAGGCTATGAAACTGCAATACGGGAAGCCCGGATACCCGGATATGCCGAAGGGCGTGTATGGAGTCTTCCAGTTGCCGGTCACCTCTATTATGTTGAATTTAGGCGAGTCCGGGAATTTCACCAGGACTACCTGATGCTGCGGAAGAGTCACTGCATACACTTCATCCGGTGCGTAGCCTGCTATCCTCAGCATTGTCGTGAGCGAGTTAGCGTAATCGACGCATGTGCCGGTGTTTATCAGGTCCATGCTTGCGTAAGCCGGAAGGTCTGCGAACATGCAGGTATTGGCGTGCATCGCTATGTCGCTTTTCCACCCCTCCGAGCTCGTCGAGACGTAGCCCTGGCATGGAAGGGCCTGTGCCTCCCGGTTATACATGTGCCATCCGCAGGAGCACGTTCCGATGTCCTGAGGGCAGCATTCTCCTCCGCTTAAACACTCCGACCCGCCTTCGCAGCATATCTCAGGCCACCAGTAGTCGGTCATATATTTCGCCGAAGGGCCGAAGCCCATGATGAGGTAAAGCCCGGCGCATTTCTTGAGTCCGTCGGCGGTGTAAACTCCGTCCTTGTCTTTCAGGTTCTTGCTGAAATTCTCCGCGAGCTTGCAGTCCTTTATGCAGCCCGGCCCGCAGTTAGACTTGCAGCACTCTATCGCCTCGCGCGCCTTCATCCAAAGCTCCGGCCGGCACACTTCGTATATGTCGCATGCGTAGCTGTTCTCGTTCCCGGTATCCACCATAGGGCCGTCCCTCCCTGGCCAGTATTTCTTGCACGGCGTATCGACGGCGCAGCACCACGGCAGCTTGGTGTCGTCCCATGTATCGCTTGCCTTTAATCCCAGCTTGTCTTCGGCGTAAAAGTAAACGGTATGAGTCCCGCCGCTGAGAGGCGGAACAAGGGGCGGCGTCGTACGAAGGTCGTAGCTCCCGCCGTCTGAGCCTATCACGTATTTGTCTATCACTCCGTCCTCCTGCGTCGCCCATTTGACTGCGTAAGGCGCAAGTCCTCCGGTCACGGTCCCTACTAGGTCCATCAGGCATTTGTCTGCCGTTATCTGGTTCTTTTTCTCAAGGATACAAACTGAGTTGAAGGTCAGGTACGCCGTTCCGGATTCGACCCGTATCGGATTATACGCCCATCCCTTGTTCTTGAAGAAGGAGCTCATGTCGTCCGAGAAGATGTAGTGGACTGTCTTTCCTGAAGTCGTACTACTCGCTACGATTTCAGTGTATCCGTCTGCGCTGCTGCCCACTCTTGCAGGAGAGCTTATCGTGGAAGCGTTGCATATCAATATGTTCGACATTATCGGGATGAAGTCTTTAAGGAAGGCGTTGCATACGTTTCTGCATCCCGGCGCCGGCACGTTCTCCAGCCGTCCGATAAAATCGTCTTCTCCGGTCAGGACGTAGTATTCGCCAGTCCTCTTGTCTATGGCTATCGTGAAAAAGCCCTGCGGCTGCCCCTTCGAGCACTTTGTCGGGAACAGGACGTTTATGTTGGGATCGGTTATTTCGTAAATGAGGCTGCTGTCATATGTCAGCATCAGGAGGTTCCCAGCCGTTCCCGAAGACCTGTTGTAAACGTATATCCTGTCAATATTGTCTTTGCCTTTTCCGTAGTTGTCGTAGGCGCTCATCGACCCTCCGGGAGTGCAGTAGCTCAGGTTTCCGTTGCATGCGCTCATCACGCAATCCGTCTGCTTGAGGTCTGTGCCGCCGGCTTCGATGCTGTCTATCCTGGCGACGAGGGGGTCCACTACGTAGATCTTTTTCGAGTCGCCGGCCATGCGTCCCATGCAGTCCGTGACGTTGACGATCAGCATGTATTGCCCCGGCGGATAGTCGATGCTCCTTCTCGTGAACTCATCACCTGTCCCGATGAGGGTGGTGTTCAGGTACCAGTTATAGTAATAATAAGGCGGGTTGAAGCAGGGAGTCCCGAACTTGGCCTGGCCCTTGAAGGTCACGTTTTCCCCCGGCACTCTCACGATGTAATTGTCCGGCAGGAGGATGGTGGAGGTGTTGGATGCCGCAGCCGCGTCGTTTACGACGCCCGCAAAAACCAAAGCCATAATAATGAAGGGGAGATATTTTTTCATTTCGACCCCTTCAGCTTTCTATAGAAAACGTATGCCATGATGATAATGATAATTAAAGCAAACAATATAAAATACGGGCTGTTTGTAAACGACCCGTTCGCGGCCTTGACGCAGTCCTGGGGACAGTTCGCGGCCGTCTCTCCGGCGGCGCCTTCGCAGACTCCGTTGCCGCATTTTGATGCCGTGGTTTGCGTCGTCGCAGGACTCGCTACGGTAGATGAGACCGGCGCGCAATCCGCCGGGCAATTACACTTGTTCTCCGGGCCCGAGCATGAGCCGTCTCCGCAGGGCTCGCACATGCTCACGTCGCACGCGGTCGCTGCGCATTTCCCGTCAGCTCCCAGAGTCGAACACTCAAGCGGCGCAAGGCCGCTGCAACACCTCTGGCCTCCGGCGTTCTTTATCGCCTGGCCTACGGTCCTGCATTTCTGGTCCGGGCTGCCGCAGTCGTCCACGCAGTTCTGCGCGTTCTCTCCGAGATGCGGCTCGCATAGACCATTGTGATCGCAGGTTTCCAGCGTAGACGGGGTCCGGCAGTCGGGGTCGACGCCGGAGCCGCAGTCGGGGTCGCAGACGCCGTCTTTTGCCGGAGTGCATATTCCGTCGCTTTTGTCCAGGGTGCAGTCCTGAGGGCAGCTGATATGTGTCTCATGCGGGCCGCACACGCCGTCCACAACGCAGACCGCGATGTCGGCCGAGTATATCAGCTTGTCTTTATTGAAGAGCCGTATCTTTTTCATATCCCCTGAGTACCTTATCCGCAGGTTTATCGTCGAATAATTGACGGGCGTCGGCGGGTCGGAGTAGATAAGGAATTTGAGCCCGATGTATTGGCTGGCGGCGACGCTCCCATCCGCTCTCAGGACTTCTAGAAGGTAGTCGCCAGGGCTTACATAGACGTTAGGATTGCCTTCCTCGATTTTGACGGAATTCTCTTTGACAGAATCGTTCTGGTACACGTCGAGGTTTATCGACAAAACCTTTTCCGCGCATGCCGCCTGGACGAGCATCGCAAGGAGGATTATCGCCCATAGTGCGCGTGTTTGCATTTTCATTTTTCTAGCATTGTAGTTGGGGTATGGTGAGCAGGTGGTCCCAGCAGTGCTGGCAGAATACCCTGGGATTCGGCGCGTTGCCGTAGCTCATCAGGCACCTGCCTCCTGAGGGGTTCTTGTTCCCCTGGCAGGTTATGACGTAGCCTGGACACTGTGTTCCGCCAGCGCATGCGGCAGCCGTGTATCCGCCCGCCGGAGCGTCTCCGTTCAGGGCTTTATCGAGGCAATTTATGGATCCGGGTCCCAAGCCGCACCTGCATGCGTCGACGTATTCGTCGTTGAGGCCCCATTCGTGCCCGAGCTCATGCACTGCCACAAGATAAGCGCCGGATTCGACGTACACGACCCCTGTCTGCATGGAGAAGCCGAGCCAGTTCCCGCAGAAATCCTGGTCTGCAAGGCCTATCGCATAGTCGTAGCTGACGCCCTCGGCGTCCGCGCAGTTTTTGATCTTGCTGATGATGCTGCTTGCCTGGGCGCTGCACCCGGCCTGGGTCCAAGGCACTCCGACGTTGCAGACTTTAGTGTCTACCTTTATCACCTTCACTTCCCCAGGGCATGTTTTTAACGGGATGTTGTTTATGATGGCATTCGCCTGAGTATCGACCTTCGAATCGAATGATGACGGCAGGCTGCCGGCCCAGTCCACTGCGACGAAGATCAGGGTCAGCTTTACCGGGACGGTCGTGGACGTCGTGCTCGTAGTGGTGGAAACCGTAGACGTGGTCGACGTCGCCGTGCCCGGCACCGTGATCGTAACAACAGGGAGAGAACTCGTAGTAGAAGGTTGCATATGCAACGGCCCCAAGCCTCCTTTAACCGCGAGAGGAGGATTCACGACCACCGTAACCGTGCTCGGCAGCCTGCTGATATCCCCTTTGTCGTCTTTGACCCTGAGCGAGGCATAATACTCTCCGGTCTTTGAGTAGTTGTGCTCGACCGATATGCCGGTATCCTGGGACCCGTCGCCGAAATCCCAGAAAAAATCCGTAACAATACCGTCCGAATCCGTCGAGATCGAGCCGTCGAAATATGCGCTGTCGCCCAACGTTATCTCAACGCGCTTCTCCGTCGCCTGCCTGTAATCGAATCCTGTCCTTGCTTCCGCGATCGGGGGCTGGTTTCCGGTCGACGGCAATATTCCGAAGCATACCTGGATGTCGACACCCGGCATGGCTAGGCCTATGAAAAGCATGAGCCCGAGGAGTATTATCAGCGCTATCACGGAGTCTATGAGGAACCGCCTTCCAGTGTTCCTTTGCTGCGCCCCCCCGGTCACTATCAGGAAGCTTCCCACGCCGAAGAACATCAGGATTATGAAAGGAATGACCCAGTAGATGAGGCAGACAAGGTTTCTGATCATGCTGTTAGCATTCTTCAGCTCGTCGCCTTGAGAGAAGGCTTGTGTGGAAAATAGGAGGACGAATAGGAAGGGGATGGCGAACGTCAAGATTTTTTTCCCGTTTTCTTTCATTTCAGTTAAGTATTTATTCCACTATCTTAAAATAGTTTAAGAGATAATAAAAGATTAATAAATACTGAATAAACAGCGTCTAAAAATGAAACAAGCTAGCTATGGGTGTAAGGCAGGAATTTGCGGGATTCTCTTTTTTTCTTCTATGCTTCTGTTCGCCTACGCCGCGTCCGCCGCCGACGCCCCGCCCTCCATCTCCGTCTCGGTGAGCCCTGCAAATGCCGGCCTCGGGGACACGATAACTGTGACCGCTACGGCGAACGACGACTTAGGAGTTAAAACCATCTATTTCTATCCCCCCGGAGGCGGCTCGTTAGTCCAGGACTGCGCAGGGGTCAAGCCTTGCACGAAAAGCATAACCCAAATAGTGAACACATTAGGCGTTTTCTCTTTTTGCGCCAAAGCCCTTGACACCTCGAACCAGCTGTCGCCGAACAAATGCGCCGACGTCACGGTAACCACCGACCGTGCGCCGATCATAAAGTACTTCCACACGGAGCCGCGGGAAGACGTTGTAGCGACCGTCAGCATCGAGGGCACCGTGAAGTTCACGATAGTCGCCGAAGACGATTCAGCGGTTGCAAAAATATTCTTTAAAGACGTATCCGCCGGGTACACGGAATCCCACGACTGCGGCAACCTGAAAAGCTGCATCTTCGAAACCAAGAGGACGTTCAACAGCCTCGGAGTTTATACATTCTGCACCTGGGCCATTGACGACGCAGGCAAATCCTCGACAGAATCGTGCATAGACGTCCACGTGATAACGAAATACTCGTGCGAGATGATAACCGTGGACGACCTGAACAGCATAGTGCCGGTCGCTATGAAGCTGACGACGACAAGGCTACACCCCGAGAAAGACGGCCTCTCCGGCTATTCGGCGCAGTGCTGCAAAGAAATGGGCTACTGCAACGACATAAAAATAAACACGACGAACTGCGTAAAACTCGAAGGAGATCTTCCGAACACGGAGTATAACGTGCTGAACTGGGACCCGAACATTCAGACCCTTAAAGACCTTCTTTCATCCTACTCATACCCGCAGGTGCTGTGCACCGCTTCATTGGGAAGCTTTACGGCTGTCGGCGTGATCGACAATAAGGGCTACAGCGCCGTCGGCGAAGTCCAGAATCTGGAAGACGACTGGATAAAGTATTGGCTGGTCGGCGCCCCGGGCGCATCGGCCCTGAAAGCGAGCAGCATGCTCGTCTATACGTCGGGCGGCGGCGGGTCCGAGGTCTCTGCTTTGAAGGACTTGCTCAAGAACGCAGGATATCCGGCCGAAGTCCTTGACCGATCGACTCCGCTTACAAAGGAAATGCTTTCAAGCTACGGGCAGGTATGGCTGATCCAGACCGCGCAGAGCTCTCCCTTGACACAGGACGAGGTCAACGCCCTCAAGGATTATCATAACAACGGCGGCAACTTACTCCTGTCGGGCGGCGGAGCCTCGGGCTCGCCCGGTTCGTACGTCGACATGGTCGGCGACATAGCTAAAATTTTTGGCGTTACCTACGAAAGCCCATCCTCCACCGGAACGGCGGGCTGCTCCAACCTGAACACCCAGGTTCATTCAGTGACAAATTCTGTCGGACGCCTTTCCTCGACGGGCAGCGACGCGATGATCTCCTCCACGAACCCTGAAGTGAAAATCGTGGCTTCGCTTGTCAGCAGCCCCTTCGTAATGATCCTTGATTCGGCGAACGGCAAAGGGCGCGTGGCATTCGACACCTCTCCGGCCAGATTCCTTTCGAATGCCGCAGGCAACGAAGGCGGGCTTGACGCATGCGACAACTCCAAATACATTGGCGACCTCGTCAAATGGCTCGACGGAGGAGTGAGCCAGCAGCAGATAGCGGATGCTGGTTCGGTGGACCGGAAGTATTTCTTCGCCGAGCAGCTCCAGAAGGAGGAGAACGAGACGAAGGTAACGACTATCGTGGATGCGCAGAAGTATTCAGACGCGGTTTATAACCTTATGAAGGACGAGTGCACGGAGAAGGACCTGGAGTCCGGGGAATGCCAGTTCGACATGAACCCGCCTGAAACGCTTCTTTGCAATCCCGGCGCGCCCTGCGGCTCCGGCGCCTGCATCGGCTGTCCCTTGAAGAAGATATGCGAAGCCTGCGCGGAATGCCATAAAGTGATGAGTTACACTGAATGCACCTACCAGAAATACATGGCGATGTACGGAAGGCCCTACGTCGACTACCTTTACTGCTGGAGGATCCCGGGACTCAAGGATACCCCGTGGTGTTACCAGAAAGCAGATCAGCCCACGTCTACCGTGAATTATCCCTGGTACGGATTCACCAGGATGGACAACGGATACTACAGGACCCTTCAGTCCATATCCGACGAGTACATTGACGAGATCAATAAATGGAACACAAACGTCGACGTGAAAGAGATGCCCGAGAAGTCAGGGATAGAGGTGAAGGAATGGGTCCCGGAGTCTTACTGCACGCACAACTACGACGACAAGCTTTTCAGGAACATCTGGACCAAGATCTTCACTGTGACGCCTTTCTTAAACGACCTGCGAAACAACATGACCTGGACGAAGACCGGGCCCGGCGCCGTATACGCCGGCGGAGGATTCAGACGCGAGCCGGCATGCTGGTGGGAGGATTGCAGGCGGTGCGCGCCGTTTTCCGACTGCGCATGCAATAACGGATGCGGCGGACAGATATGCTGCCAGATGGCCAAATTCGTGCCGACAAGCGTCCACAACATCATGGAGATAGACGTGCCTTACACGACTGTCGCCGACGGCGGGATGACGATCACTTATAACGCGGACAATACGGAGGCCACGATAGACAACGGCGCCGTCAATGTGATAAGCACCGGCAACGAGCCCTTCGAGGTCTCTGCGTCGTTCTCGAAAGACGAAACCAAAGGGACGTACATACTCACGATAGACTACACCCCGATAGGGGGGTTCTCGGGCAACATGGAACATAATCCCGCAAGGGACCAGTTCATAATCGCCCAGGACATCATCCTGAAATACAACCTGAACGAGGATGCTCCGACACTTATGCCGGGCATAAAGGAGACGTTCAGCACTTCTCTCAAAGACAAAGTATGCAACTGCTTCCCGATACCGCCCGGCGGATGCCCGGCAGGGTGCGGACAAGGCGCCTGCTGCTGCTGCCCGACAAAGACGGTAACGGTCGACACAGAGGAATCCATCGAAGACCTCCGGGGAAGCAGGAGCGCGATAGACACGATAAAGATAGAAGCCCTCAAAGTCGCAGCGAACGGATTCGTAGACCTCGCGACAACCAAGGGCTGGATGGTCGGCCTGGTCTCATACAGCGAACACCCCACGTGCAACGCTGCGATATGCGACTGGCATGCCTTGACTAAAGACCCGGTGCCACTCCACGCCCAGATCGACGCTTACATACCTCATACCGGGACCTGCATGTCTTGCGGGATAAACAAAGCGATTCCCTTGTTTTCGGCGGCCCAGGCAGGGGAGAAACACATAATCGTAATGTCCGACGGCGTCCCGCAGTGCTGTTTGGCGGCCGGAGGATATCAGTGCTCGGGTTCATCGCAGGCCGATATAGAGACGCAAGGAAAAAACGAGGCTCTCGCGGAAGCGAGAAGGGCCTGTGCCGCAGGCATCAAGGTGCACACCGTACTTATGGGGACGGCCGGACGGGGAGAGACCGACCCGCAGTTCATGAAAGACCTGGCGGTCGCAGGATGCGGCCAATCCTTCGAAGTAACGTGCGAATGCGGACTGGAATGCATATACAAAAAACTTGTCGGTGCTCCCATAGTGAAAGATAACGTCGTTCTCGTGAACGACGTCACCGGAAGCATGGCTGAGGAGCTCCAGCTTGAATGCCCGGGGACCGGAACGCCGGTCATCCACCAGTTCGGGGCGATAAACATAACCATAAACGGGAACATAGACAACTACCTCGACAGCAGGATCACGACAGGCGTCCGCTCCAAAGGCCAGCTCAACATATACGCCAACCCGGACATAATTAGCAGGATGACTTTGAACGTCGACGAATCCAGCGTCGATTATTACTCTCTGGTCTACCCCGTCAAGCACAACACCTTCAGGACATTCTTCGCCCACGGCTCATGGCATCCGGGTTACCCGTACGTCTATGACCCGATGGAGTCTGCTCAGTACGAGCCGAAGAAGGGGACGGATACTTTGACGTTCGACACCGCTTACGGATACGAGACACAGGACTACAACTATCCGGACCAGTGCAATCAGTTATGTCCTTCGGACTGCCGGTGCCCGGCCAACGACATAACCGACGTCACATGCACTGACGAAAACGGCAAAGACTATAAGAGGACCGACTGTGTGTGCCTGCCGGCCGCGGGGCAAAGCTATATGTCGCCCTGCACCTCGCAGAGGAACTTCCATGAAGAAGAAGGATACTACTACGACTTCGTAGACCTTGAGACCAAAGAGGTTGCGGGAGACATAAACCTGATGGGCCAGCTCGGCACAAATCCGCAGTTCACAGGAAACCTTCAGGGCGAAGTCTCGAGAACCGCTCACAAGGAGCTGGTCAACACGTCGTACATATTCATAGCCAACTCCGACGACAACACGGTCAGCAAGGTCAGGACTTCGGACTGCAAGGAGTTATGCCGATACAACGTAGGCTCCAATCCATCAAGAACGACGGTAGACCTTAAGGGATACGTGTGGGTCGGGAACAGGAATTCGGCAGACGTCACAAAGCTTAAATCCGACTCATGCGAGGTGGTAGGCACATATAAGGCAGGCGACACTCCCAGAGCTCTCGCCGTGGACGCAGACAACAACGTATGGGTCGGATGCTCGGGGAGCGACAACGACGTGTGGAAATTCGACGGAACTACCGGAAACTGCCTGATAGGCGACCCGGCAAAGAACCCTACGTGCCCGGCCGGCTCTAAACCGATAAAGCTCGGCGGAACGGGCTACTGCCCCTACGGCGCGGTCTATGACTGCCGCGGTTATGTCTGGATGGTCTGTAGCGTCGACCAGGGCAAGCTGTTCAAGATAGACACGAAGACAGGAACGCTCGTATCTCCCGCGGCGGGATGGGACGTCGGAGGAACGACTTACGGCATCGGCCTAGACTACAACGGCGACATCTGGCTCGGAGGCGCGGGGTCGGGCAACGTTTACAAGGTCAAAGGAACCGACGGCTCGGTCTTGTGCAAGAAAACCCTCGGCGGTATGACAAGAGGCGTCGCCGTGGACATGGACGGGAACGCGTGGGTCGCGGATTCCATGGCCGGACAGGTCGTGAAAGTAGACGGCAACGACTGCAGCGTCTTAGGCAAGTATACCGTGGGGACGACCCCCATCGGAGTAGGCATAGACTTCGACGGAATGATCTGGTCGGTCAACCAGGGAAGCAACGACGCAACGAAGCTGGACACGTCGGGAAACAAACTCTGCACTGCAATGGTGGGCAAAGGGCCGTACACGTACAGCGACATGTCGGGCTACAACAGGTGGTGGATATGCGACGGCAAGAAACTGACCTACCCGTACGTCAAGGAATCCAACGGATCGTATTTCATGAACTTTCAGGCGTTGAACTTCCCGTACTCGCTCTTGAAATACCAGGGACAGACATGGTTCGACAGGACCGTTGCCGTAACGGACTGCGCTCAGATATGCAAGGACAGAGGCCTCGTGACGAGCGAAAACTGCACGTGCCCGGCCGGCCTCGCCAAGGCGTGCGTCTACTGCAAGAAAGACCCGTCGGCCGTAGACAACGACTACTGCTTCGCGGACTGCAAGGCTCCGTGCCCAAGCGACTTTAACGTGTCCCAATGCTGCTGCTCGCAGCCGTCCTTTAAAACAAGCAACGCGAGCCTGACGGTCTACATACACTTCAGAGACGACAAAACAGACCAGACGTTCAACCTATTCCCGCCGAGAACGGAAAAGAAGCCTTACGCCGTCGTGAACATAAACGTGACCGTGAGAGACCCTGCCCAGGTGATATGCAGGGTGTCGCCCACGAACACCGGCCCCAACCAGGAGATAACCGTGCAGGCCAAACTGATAGATGCGCTGACGGGCAAAGGGATACCCTCGGAGGATGTGACCATACGCGTGGAGGGATACGGCTTATCCGAAACCAAGAAGACGGACAGCAACGGCAACAGGCCGGCATTCAAGTTCGGAGTCCACAACGAGAATACCAAGGTGAGCTGCACATTCGCCGGAAACCAGAAATACACGGAGTACACGGATTCGTCTTACGTGAACGTGTATACCACGGACAAGCTGTGGTGGTTCCTATCCCCTGAAGTGCTGCTGCTGGTAATAGTGATAGCGGCGCTCGCCTTCTCATACAAATGGTTCAGAGGAGGCAGGCTCGACCTGCACAGCTTATGGGATGAGCTGAGAGGCAAAAAATAGGATCACCCGGCAGGATATGAAAAAAAACAAGGACCACGTTTTGCTCGCGGCAGCGATGGCGCTATTCACCATAGCGCAGGCTCTTTGCCCCGCGGTCCAGGCCGAGGCCGGCGGCGGGATCACGGCGACCATCCTCATCCCTACGTACGGCAGCTACGTCAGCGGGAAGGACGTGACCTTCGCGGGAATGGCGGCACACTCCGACAACAGCCCCTGCAACGGCTGCACCTACGAATGGGTCTCGAGCATCGACGGAACGATCGGCGTGGGCGCGGGGTTCACGATAGACAACCTCTCGGTCGGCAGGCATGTTATCGAATTCCGGGTATTGGACGAATACGGGGCCAAGGCCGTCGCGTCGAAGAACATCGAGATAACCCCGGCGCCTCTGAGGTTGATGATTAATTCGCCCGTCCCTGAAAGGATATATTCCGAGGGATCGATACTCCTCGACGCCTCGGTTTCCGGCGGAGTCCCGCCCTACAGCTATGCCTGGAAATCCGGCGACACGGTTCTTTCTATCAGCGGCCAGAACGATGCGGAATTTGCGCCCGGCGAATACACCCTGGACCTGGAGGTAACCGATGCCCGCGGGGCATCTGCCGGAGGAACCGCATATCTGCAGGTGGTTGAAAAGATAAATCCTCTTGGCAGCCGCCTGACCGTCTCGATAGATTCGCCGAAGAATTATGAGTATTTCAAAGAAGGTGCAGTCATCCGGTTTAATGCGACGGTTTCCGGCGGGAGGGCGCCGTATGCTTATGCCTGGACTACGGATGAGGGAGCCGTCGGCAGCGTTAAGGAATTTTCTTTGGCCAACTATTCCGAACCCGCGTCCGGAATCAAGACAGTAAAGCTGAGCGTCGTCGACGCGGCCGGCGGGAAGGCTTCCAGCTCGGTGCTGATACAGTTCAGGAAGGTATGCAACGTCGACGGGATGTGCTACACCGGGGAAAACTACATCAACTGCCCGAAGGACTGTCCCTCGGGTTCCTCGGACGGATACTGCGACAGGATACAGGACGGCAGATGCGACCCGGACTGCAAGGCAAGGGAAGACCCGGACTGCTTATGCGTTATAGACGGCTTCTGCGAGATAGGGTTCGAGAATTACGCGAACTGTCCCGGCGACTGCCCCTCGGGCACGCAGGACGGATACTGCGACAAGGTAAAAGACGGCAGATGCGACCCGGACTGCAAGGACGGAGGAGACCCGGACTGTTCGCAAAACGACAACTTAAAGTATTTCATCCTGATAGTCCTGGTCCTGGTTTTGATAACCGTTTATCTGCGGTTTAGGAGGCGCGCGGTGTGAGAATGAAGGAAAGGAACCGTTTGCTCCGGATGGCTTTCGTCCTGGCGATATCATTGTGTCTCTGCTCAACCGTGATAGCGTTCTCCGGGGAATCGGCCGCCGTAAGAGTCCTCCTCGACTTCCTGCTCAGGAAAGACCTCCAGCGCATAGGCGACGCGACCGTCAATTACCTGATGGACCAGAACAGGCAGGACTTCATCAGGATAATGCTGATAAGCCCTGACCCCCGGAGCCCGGAGATCATGACCATCACCAGGTACATGATAACGATCATGGGTCCGATACTCATCTTCGCCACTCTTTTTTGCGGCGTATACCTGATATTCTTCGCAGGCTCGCCGGCCGCCAGATCGATGATAAAGAACATGCTCCCCGGCATCATGATAGCCATGGTCCTTGTCATGCTCTCGCCGTACATAATGAACGTGATACTCTATGTCTCCTCCGCGATCACGCTCGGGATCGTTACGCAGGGTGCGCCGAATGCGATGATGGTCCTCCTGCCGGCTACGGACAGCCAGAACCCGATATTTTATTTCATGACGAAGTTCGGGAACATCACATGGTATTCTGCAGAGGCTTCGGCTCCTTTCATGTTCCTGGCTATACTCCTCCTCGGCTCGCTGTTAGTCGTTGTAGTCGCAAGATACCTGGTAGTCGGGCTGTTCATAATAATTTTCCCTTTTACGATCTTTCTCTATCTGTTCCTGCCCAGCCGGGAGATAGGCCGCAGGTTGATGGAGCAGACCATCAAATGGATATTCCTCCAGGCCGTCGAAGCAGTGGCCGCCTTGTGCGTCGTGACGATGATCACGGCCCTCACGCCTTACCTCATAGAGGACGTCCTGGTATTCCTCAAGCTTGTCGGCCTCCTCGCGCTAGTAGTCGTCCCTGTCGCGACCGTCTGGTTCTTCAGGGATTTTCTGCCGGCATGAGCTGATAAAATAAAAAGAATAAACAAAAAACAAATACGGATAAAAAACCAACACAGATGAAAAAAGCATGGATCGTCGCGGTCGGGGTTGTGGCGCTTGTCGGATTCATAATGCTCTCCCACGATTCTGCGGCATGGTTCGGAGAAGTAGCTTCCCAGCAGGAGAAGATAGAGCTCGAGTTCCGGGACGTCTTCGTAATGCTGGTATACATACTTCTATACGGGACGTATGCCGGAATCAAGGTAGGCGTCGGCCTCTTGAGCCTCTTCGACAACCTGCAGGCGCTGGTGCTGTTGAACCCGCCGCTAGACTACCTGATGATACAGGGCATAATAAAGTATTCCATAATAGTCCTCGAACCGTTGTACGTGACGGCGGTGATGGTCACGGCCGGCTATCTGATATTCTTCTCGTCATCCCCGGAGACAAGGAACAAAGCGAAGAACCTCCTACTGAAACTGCTCGCAAGCATAGTCGCCGTATCCCTGTCGGTACAGATACTGCAGCTCTTGTTCAGCATCTCTTACAACCTGTCGACAGGCATCATAGGGCTCTCGAAGATCACCATGCAGACCATCTTCGTCGACACGATAAACGATCTCGTAAGGGTGTTCTCGGTATCGGCGATAACCACCTTCGACGGCGGATACATGTTCCTGCTCCTGATATTCTTCCTCATAATGTCAGTCTTCCTTATGCTCGCCCTAAGGTACGTAATCCTGCTCTTCTTCGTGCTCCTGTTCCCGATAGGCATCTTCCTGTACACTTTCAGCCAGACAAGGAGCGTCGGGAGGACCATAATCGAGCAGACCATGTTATGGACGCTGATGCAGGTCGCCATCACCCTCGTAATAGTCACGGCCAACGTCGGCATAAGCGTTTTCGGGGTGTTCGGAGACCTTAAGACCATAATGGGGATAACCGCCTTCATTGCCGTAGTCGCAATGCCGGCGATCCTCGTCGCCATGATAAGAAGATTCCTGCCTTGATGAAAAACAAGATACGTTTCCCGGATGCGGCCCGGTTGCTCGCAGCGCTGGCCCTGTTCACGATACTTTCGCAGGCGGCGTCCGCCCTCATCAATCCGATAGATGAAGAGGCTGCGGCCGCCTACTTCAGGGAGATGGCCGGAAAGAACTACGTGAGGATCATCAACGAAAAGATAGACTCCCTCCGGAACATCAACAGCATCATCATCGAGAACCCGGTAGTATACGACCCGGCGATACAGAGCGTGATGGGCTTCTTCGTATCGGTCCTGCAGCCGCTCTATATCACCGCGATAATCGTTGCAGGCATCTATCTCATGTTCTTCTCCGGCAACCCGAGCGGCAGGGCCAAGGCCAAGGCATCGCTCTGGATAGCGATAATCGGCATAGCCCTCATAACCGTCGCCCCGAACATACTCTCGCTCTTCTTCGGGGCCTCGAAGGCGATCACCCTCCTGGTCCTGGCTCGTTCGCCGGTCGACACTGAGCAGCCATTCGTCCAGGCGACGGACTACATGATGGAGAAGGCGACCCATATAATGGACTACAAGGGATCCGAGGGATTCACCACCGGAGACGAGAGAGCCGGCACCGTATTCCTGCTAGTGCCCTACCTCATGCTTGAGACGATATTCTTCGCCCTCAAGCTCAGGTTCTACATAGTCGCGATACTCGCCATCATCCTGCCCCTGACTATCACGCTGTACGCCTTCATGCCCACGCGCGGCATCGGAAGGCTGCTGGCCGAGCAGACAATACTCTGGACCTTCGCGCAGGCGGCCATGGCCGCGGTACTGATAGTGATAGCCATCGGCATGAGCCTGACGTCGTCGATCACGAGCTTCGAAGTCACGCCGGCCCTCAGGTTCGTGATGGAGTTCGCCGGCCTGCTGATGCTCATGCTTTCGCCTTTCGCGTTCGTGAAACTATTTAGGGGGTTTTTGGCATGACGGACCGCAGCACGTTGACAGGGCCTGTGAAACCGGCAGCCGGCGCAATACTAGTGCTGGCACTGGCATTATTCCTGTCCACCCGGGCGGTCGCCCAGTCCTCAAACAACAGCCAGATAACCGACTTCCTGACCTCGCAGCCGCTTGACCCACAAATAGCCAAGCAGCTGGAGGATGTGATGACGCAGGCCGAACAGAACGACGTCCTCTTCAGGATGCAGCTGACGAGGAGGGTTGATTTCTATTTCTACATCTCGGACCGGATAGACTCGCTCATGAAGATGTACTCCAACATGCTGATACCGTTCATCTACCAAAAAGACCTCTTCCAGGGCAACTCCTTCAAGAACACGCCCGCGCTCATCCACGACCCCATGATGACCGGCCTCTTGAACCTCGTGATCAGCATACTCCAGCCTTTCTATGCCGTCGCGATACTCGCCACCGGCGTCTACCTGCTGTTCATTTCCGGTTCCCCGCGCGGCCGCGCCAAAGCCAAATCCACGCTCGTAAAGATGGTCCTAGGCCTGGGGCTGATAACCCTGACGCTGCCGATCGCGGATTTCCTCCTGGAGTCGTCGCATTACCTCACTTCCACCGTGATAGCGATACCCGACCTGAAGGGGATAGAGAACCCGATAGATACGAACATGTTCATGGTGGTCAAGGAATTCTTCGTTAAATATTTCCTCAGGCTGACGTTCTTCGACGTCTTGAGCGGCCTTCCGTTCGTTGCGTTGCTGCTGCTCCTCCCGTTGTCGGTCCTGGCGGTGCTGGCCTTCAGGTATTTCATGGTCCTCATGCTCGTCCTCGCCTTTCCCTTCACGGTCCTGTTCTACTCTTTCATGTCCACGAAAAAGATAGGCAGAAGCCTCGTCAACCAGACGTTCATATGGTTCTACGTGCCGGTGATAGACGCAGTCATGCTACTCACGACGTGGACAGCTTACACAAGCGTGACGCACATCACAGGCCTCGCCGTCGAAACCCTGGCAGGGGTAGGCGCCTTCATACTCCTCGCAGGATTCGTCCTCCTCATATTCGCGCCCTTCATAGCGATATGGATAGCCGGATGGATCAACTCCATCGGCCTCGTCTCGGCGCTGCTGATAGGGCCTTTCTCGTCGATCGAATCCTATTTCGAGGAAGAAGACATAGAAGACGCGAAGGAAGAAGACGGCTACAAAGAAATCAAAGACGAGGTGGGCGAATGAGGCACAAGAAAATACTCGCCCTTCTAGTCTACTGCCTCGCCTTGTCGGTCTGCGCCCAGCCCTCGGACTACGGGAACTTCCTCGAAACGACGGCCGACGCGATTTTGAAATTCTTCGCCGAAATGGCCGGCAGGCTGGTATTCCTGGGAATGATCTGGGCCAAGCTTAACGCCATAAAATACGAGGTATACGATAATCTCACAAGCTACCTCCTCAACGACCCGCCCCTCGACAACGCAGACATAGCCGCCATCACGACCTATTTCATAAAGATACTGGAACCGCTGTTCGTCCTCTCCATCGTCCTCACCGGTATGTATCTGATATTCTTCTCCGGTACGCCCCACGGCAGGACACGAGCCAAGAGCATGCTAGTCAAGCTCATCGCCGGCATGGTCCTCGTCTCCCTGACCATACCGATCATGCAGATAATCTTTTCGATAGCCAGCAGGCTTACGCAGAACATCCTGGCCCTCGGGCCCATGGACATCGGATACGTGTACAAGAAGGGGATAGACTACCTCAACTACAAGACCGCCGACCTCGTGTGGATAAATATCGCCGTCGCAGGGCCGGTATTCGTGCTCTCGCTGATACTTGTCTCCGGGATATTCCTGGTCCTCGCAGCCAGGTTCTTCATCCTGATACTCCTGATAATGTTCTTCCCGATGATGATATTCCTCATGCTCTTCAACGCGACGAAGAACATAGGAAAGGCCCTGCTAAAGCACCTGATATTCTGGACCTTCCTGCCCATGGGCTACGCCCTCGTCCTGATAACGATAGCTGCCAGCAGCATGACCCTGTCCGGGATGATGATAGACCTGGCCGACATCATAAGCATCGCGGGAGCCGTCCTTGTCCTTCTGTTCCCGTTCGTCATGTTCAAGCTGATAGACTGGATAACCATCGTCGCAGTCTCGGGACTCTACCTCCTAGGGAATCCGGCAAAATCCCTCGCTCTGTCGCCCGAAGAGGAGGAGGAACAGGAAAAAGAACAGGAGACCGCGGAAGAAGCAAGGGAAAAAGCCGGGATGGGCCCCGGACCGGCATTAGGTTCCAGCGGATACCAGCGAAGCAAAAAGAAGAGAAGATTCACATCACCCCTGGCCGCGATCGGCTTTGGCGGCACCAAGTCCGCCGCAACTGCAGAAGAGGAGGAGAGGCAGAAAAAAGAAAAAGAACAGAAAGAGAAAGAAAAGCAGCGGTCGATACTCCCGGACCAAAGCCAGCCCCTGGTCCCGGGACTCATCTCAGGAAAGAAAGAAAATATGGGGGATACCGAAATAGTCTACGGCATACTCGGGGAAAGGATCGTAAGGCCGAAAAAACCAGGCACGGGATCGGAGGAAAAGAACTGGGAAGAAGGCTCATCGGGCGGAGGACAGGGGGGCGGATATAAGACCCATTACAACCTGAGAACCGACAACCCCGAAACGGTGAGGGTGCGGCTGGGGGCGAATTACATAAATACCCTATCGGTCGACATACTTCCGGGCGAGACCAAGACCATAGAGATCCTGCTGACGAACGAAGGAGAAGACTTCTCCAAGCTGAGGGTATTCGACGATGAGCTCAGCGCCGCAGGATTCCACATAGTCTACGAAGAAAACCAGTTCGGGATCAGAAAAGGCGGAGAAAAGCTCCTCAAGATAAAGATAACCGCGATCGAAAGCCTCGGCGAAGCCGGATACGAAGGCAACATAGTCTTCAACACCGAGAAGAACGTCCGAAGCCTGCTCGAGCTCAAGGTGAATTCCAAAAGGCCTGTAGGCGCTAAAGCCCCCCAAGCCCCTCCGCAGGAGACCATGGCTCCGGGACAGGAGGCCCCTCCGACCGAAGAGGAAAAGAAAGAAATCAGGAGGAAGCGGTCCGACGAAATGCTCGGCTTGAGCGACAAGGGTCCGAGCCATGTAAAATCAAATCTCGGCGAGGCCGGGCCAGGAGGGGAATGGGGCGAATCCGGCAAGGAACCCGAAGGCGTCAACGTGTTCGAAAGAAAAAGCCACACGGTTTACAAAAGGCCCAGTACCAAGACAAGAATCCTCGAAGACGACAACATCAAGAAGACCCCAGACACCGGCGGATTAGCACAGCCCTCGGCCGTCAGATTCGGGCACGGAGTAGGGGACGAGAAAAGAGCGCACGCAAGAGCGGAATTCAACGTAAAGGTGAGAGACGTGCCGGGCGCCGGAGGAGCCCCGCAGGCCGAACAAGCCCACACGCCGAGGCCGTCGATCCTACACAGCACGCCTGTCGAGAAGCCGGTAGAAGAGGTCCGCGACATCCAGAAAGAGGCGCCGGAAACCATGGGACCAGTGATGTCGTTCACAAGGATGTACAAATTCGGGAAGCTGATAAATCCAAGGGAGATGCACGAAGGAGAGAAGCTGAACGAATGAGGACCTTAAAGAGTCCAGTTATACGCAAGTTTTGCTTCGGCCACAGAAGGCGTCATAACCCTTTATAAATACTTTTAATTCAAAATGATGACATGAATTTTAAATTAGATTCAACTACAAACAAAATCGTAGCTAAAGCAGTTTGTGGTAAATATCCTCCGGGGGAGATAGTAATTAGATCAGCCTACTGCAATTTTAATTGTTTGCCCTGCTTTGCCGCAGGCTATTCGCATATAGAAAAAATCAGAACCCGCAAAACAAAGGATATTGTAAGTGATTGATGCGGACACTCTAATCAAAGAATTCAAGGAGTTCTTAGATGATAAACACACGAAAGACTTCCTCGCAAAATGCACACCTTCAGAATTTAATTGGTTGCGTGTCGTAGGTGGAGAACCAATTTTGAATTTCGAAAATTTGAGGCTTTTGCTTAGTTTTTTGACAGGGATAAGTGAAAACACGCCCGCTTTTGGCGGAAGGGTTGTTATACAAACAAATGGGTTGTTCCTAGGTTCACAAAAATTAGAAGACATACAACCGGTGTTTGAAATCATTAAAGATTTTCCAGGGAAAATTGTATTTGAAATTTCAATAAAAGGAGGAAATAAAAAGGAATTTTCAATAACCTCAAAAAGAGGACAAGACGATTATTATCTAGTCTTCAAATGCATTGAAAATCTAAAAGAGATTTCTAAAAAATTCAAAAATACAGATTTCGTAGCAATTGCTGGCTTCGGACCGAATATAAGGTTTTTACAGGAAAGCTCTAGCGGAAGTAAAATAACCTTGTTTGACCCTGACACAAACAAACCTTTTTATCATCCTGAAAATTGGGATAAAAATTTTAAAGAAATTCATTCTCTAATTACAACTAAGTATAAACAATTTAGTGG
>CAIYYO010000296.1 GCA_903930485.1 Methanobacteriota archaeon | reverse complement strand
TGGAATCCGTCGCTCTTTGGGGACTTTTCAAGAACGACCCTTACGAGAGCTCCGAGCTCGCCGTAATGGCCGATGCCCTCCTCTTTGATCTCCAGGAAACGTTGTTTTATGGCCGACCAATCATCTTTAGGGAAATACTTCTGGATCCAAGGATCGACTTTAAAGGTGTTTTCCGTTTCGTGCGTTGGGACTGCTGCCTTCCGGTCTATGAAGAGATGGCTCCGCTGCCGTTCCATCCCGTGTTTTCTTGCTGCAAGAACGTGTGGGCTCGTTCCGAAGTCCGGTTCCCCGAGGTCCGGGGCGGTTGAATGGAATGAGCCGACCCCACCTGCGCCACTTATTAAGCCTGTCTCCTTCCTGAATTTCAGGGCCAGTTCATTGAATGTCTTTGTCGCGACATATCTCATATTGTGCTGGCTTCTGCTTTTTTCTATGTATCCGTTCCTCGTAAGGCGGGAGAGAAGCTTGGACAGGGTGTACTTATTGGTTCCTTCCCCTAGGGTTTTGATCGCCTCGTCAAGACTGAACGGACCTTTAAGGTCTGTGGTGAGGTGGTAAACAAGGTTCTTGATGAGCGCGCCTTTCCCGCCTTTCAGATTGTATATTTCGCTGAATATCATGCGGTATGCTTCTTCGTATTCATAAGGCATCAAGACCTTGGAGGAAACGTCTTGATTGCCGCGTTCCGGAGTTTTTTGGGATGATCCGGCAACCGCACCCAAAAGTTTCCTGCACAGCAGCAGCTCGTATTCCGCCTTCCTGTTTGAAGAATCGAGGCTTATCAGTTTGACCAGATAATTTTCAGCATCCCCATAACGCCCCATGTTCATGAGCTCGTGGGCTGCGCCTTTCAGAGCATCCAGGGAGGCGTCTCTTTCCCGGGGATCCTGGGGGGTCTTGAGGAGGATGCTCAGCAGGGAGATGTTCTTCACCGTCTCCTGGTCCATCTTGTCTATCGCTTTTGCTTTATACAAGAAGGCTGCGGCCTGCTCAAGCTTCGACTCGTCGGGGATCCGGTCGGCTAGATATGAATCGATGCACGCCCTTCCCATCCTGTTCTGAAGCTCCAGGACCTGGGCTATTTCGAGGAAAACGCCTTGCGGAGAGCGCAAAAAGTCTGAGAACTTCTGATCGCACCGTAATCCTTCAATGGCATCGAATAGGAAGCTTCTCTTGTTTGAAGCAATCTGTTCCAGCTCATTCAGGCCGTCCTTTCCGTCCTTTATCTTTTCCAGGACTCTTTCAGCATTAATTTCCTCGCCGTAATGCGGCTTGTATGCCGGAGCCTTGTCCAGGTTGACTTTTACGGCTGATGTGCCATCTTTTCTTATCGAGAATGAATTGTCCAGGGCGCGATTCTCCAGTTCTTCTCTAGTCCTGTGCCATAGCATGACTTTCTTGGCAGGCATTCTCTTGATAGACGCTCTTTCAGCGGAGCACAGTTCTTTCAGGGAATCTGCGAGAGCTCCTACGCTTACGTTTAATTCTTCTCTGAGAGTCTTGATGCTGCAAGGCCCCTTATTCTCGTAGAGGTAGGCGAGTATCCTCGACTCGAGTCCCGGTCCTCCTGCAAGGGATTCTGCGGCCTTGACAAGGGGGGTCTTATCCGAGGCGAGTCTCTCTCTGGCCTCTGATATTTGAACCTTTGCATCTGAGGGCTCGACTTTTCCTGTCGCTTTGACTGCTTCCGTCTCTTCTTTCCTGACGTATCCGCTGCCTGAGGAAACAAGGTCCTCCCTGGCCTGGTCTATTATCCCTTTCCGGACGTCGCCCCATACTGAGAAATACCCGCCCGTGCCGGAACGTACGATGTGCTCTTTTATCAGGCCCGGGATGTACCTGCGTTCCTTCTTCCTGATGTGGTCAAGACTCCCTATCCTTTTTGGAAAGAAAAGAGCGCATATAACATTCAGTTCTGCACCCCGTTTGCCGGTAGCCAATGCGGCGGCCTCGCGCAGGAGCGTTGCATCTTTCAAAAGGATATCCCTGACGACAAAATCCGACGAGAGGTCTATCTGCCCCTCCGGAAGGCCTTCCCGGCGATGGTCGTCCAGTCTGATAGTCGCCTTAAACCTTCCGTCATTTGGATCGGCGGCAGACGTTTTCTTTTTCGCAGGGAAATACTTGGCGCCCTCTCTTCTTATCTGCCCCTGCCTTTCAAGGTTTCTTAGCGCCCCATCGATTTGCCTTCTCCGGACTTTGCGGGTGCCGCTGAATGCGTTATCGTATGCCAGAAGGTCGGGAAGAGATGATCCGTCAAGGCCTTCAGGGGCTTCAAGGATCGTCGCCTTAACTGAATTGGCTCTTAGGTCCTTAGAAAGCGCTTCCTTATTCTCTTCCCTAGCTGGTTTTGCACCTTCCGCATTGAGTTGGACCTCCTGAACTTTTTCCCCCGGATACTTGTATACATTGGAATGTCCCCCGGCCCTTTCAATGAACCCGGAGCCTACCAGTTTATCGCATGCCTTGGTTATTATCTTGATATCGAGCCTGCCTGTATCCTGCGCAATCGCCCAGGGCCTCTTGTGTCCGTGATCCTTTGCCAGATGCTCTACTATTCTCTTTTCGACTACGTCGAGGCCCATAATGTTTTCCAGCACAAGCCTTGCACCGTCATCTCCGGGCCGCATCCGAGCGAGAGCCGCCCTCAAGAGCCTGGGCTTTTCTGTCAATACTTCCCTCATTCTGGCTTCAAGCGCCGGGTCCTTGTTTTGGGACAAGTAGAATGCGGCCATGTATATATCCGTCCCAACGAGCTGCGAAGGCTTCGTAGTCCCCATTATCCTTTCGATATGCGTTTCCGCAGGCAGTACGCCGTCCGGGATGTTGCCTTCTTTCGCTCGTGATGTCGTCTTCGCCTGTGCATGTCCTTTTTGACCCGAGGTCTTGCCCCTGATCGCCGTCTGCACTTCCGGGTTTAGGTGGTACCTGTGATACCTTGGATCAAGCTCTATGAGGCCTCTGTCCTTCAGGCCTTTGAGGATCTTTTTCAGCTGGTGCTCATTTATGCGGGTGCGTTTTATTAGTTCCCTTTTATTAGGCATTGCGCTGCCTGATCCGTAAGCGATCGCCAGCAGCAGGGATTCCTCCGGCGTTGTGCCGAACAGCTTTTTCCCTTCGCCCTGGACATATCCCAGTTCCTCCAGTGTCAGGGTTGGCAGGGGTCCTGGGTCTTTTCCGCCTTTCTTTCTGCCGCTTTCTGACCCTTTTTGCTCGTGTTTATCGAGCCTCTCTCCCGACGCGGCTTCCTTGGCTGCGGCTATCTTTTTCAGCGCTTCTACTCTTTCTTTGGCCGGCAGTCCTTGGAGCGCATCGACTAAAAGAGGCCCCTTCAGGAAGAAGACCCTGCCGCGCGGCCCTAAATTGAAGTACGTCCGGTCTACAACTTCTACAGGCTGCGCCGCCTCCAGGGAATTGAGGGTGGTCAGCGTCCGGGTGTAGCCTAAACCAGATTTCTCCGCTATCTGTTCCGCGGTCGCATAGCCATTCTGCTTGATCAGCTCGATCAATGCGTTTTGGACCCGGATAGAGGGACTGGCTTTCGCCTCTATCTCGATATCCAGCATCGGCTCGAATTCCCGGCCGGTCTTCTTTTTGCCCGAATCTATTAGAGCCTTTATGGCCTCCTTATCTTTATCCTCGAGCATGAGCGTCTTTGCGACCTCGTCGCATCTTTCCGGGAAGATCCATGCCAGGACCTCTATCCTCCTGCCGGCCGCGGCCCTTGGATTCGGATCCTCGCTGTGGAGATAGACGTCTGCAGTGTCTCCAAGGCCCAGCGATAACTTGTGCTCCCTGCGGAAGTATTCCTTGATCTTCTCGTCGCTCGCAATCTCTGCGCCGCTCTTGTCCTTGTTCGCTTCGTAATCCGACGAGTCAATGCTCAGAAGGTCGGTGCGTATGCGTTCTCCTGGCAGGGGTATAGCGAACCTCGAAAGGTTCATCAGCCTCCGCCGGAACTTCGTGTCATATAGGAAAGCCGCGTTCCCGATTATCTGATCCTTCTCCAGCAGGCCGAAGATGTCGTCCAAATTTTGAGCAGTGAGGCACTGATCGATGTTCTGGCTCCTGGCGTTCCATAGCCGCAGTCCGCGCTCCTCGAGCAGCCTGATGTTATCAAGCACGAGTGCGGGATCCGCATCCTCAAGAAGCCGGGTGACTTTGATACCCCGCCGGTCCAGTTCATCTCGCATCACGTCCTCCAGCCGGATCGTCGCATAGGATGAATCTTCTCCGATCGCTTTTTCCTTTCCTTTTTTGTTTAACGCCTTTTCTATGAGAGATACAAAAGCGCTATCAGCCTTCTCTTTGACGCGTTTTTCCTTATAAGCTTTAAGCACGGAAGCAGAGCCTGGATTGTTTGCCAGCGTCTTTAATAACTTCAAAACTTTTTCCCCTTTTTTTTCATCCAGCATGTAAAGCGATTCACTGATCTTCACTGCATTGTCTGTCACTTCATTGTATTCTGGTATGTTCCTCAAT
>CAIYYO010000295.1 GCA_903930485.1 Methanobacteriota archaeon | reverse complement strand
GCTTTGGAATGCCTCTCACGTCGTCTATGCAGTAATCCGCGCCGTCGCAAGAGACGTCCCTGAAGCATCCGTACCGGGCGAAACCTGTCTTCATCCCTAGGGCCTTCGCGCCTTCGATGTCTTTTTCAGGCCAGTCTCCGATGAACAGGCATTCAGCAGGCTTCACTTTCAATTCGTCAAGTGCTTTTCTGAAAGGCTCAGGCGAAGGCTTCTTCTTATTCGTGTCCTCGAACGTGACGACGACGTCGAAGAACCCGTCGATCCCTGCCTCGTTCAGGCGCATCCAGGCCTTGAGGCGGAGGCCGTCCGAAACCACGCCGAGTTTTAGGCCCTTTTTCTTTAATTCCGCGAGCATCTCCTTCACTCCGGGATAAGGCTTCATGTGCTCGTACTTCTCCTTAAGGTAGGCATTTATTCCGGCCGCGAGGATTCGTAAATCAGCTCTGCCGTACTTCTCCATGAGAAATCTTTCAAAGACGTCGTCGGATTCGATCCCGTTCTTTCTGTAAAATGCGAATAGCTCCTCTGCCAGCTCCTTCTTGCCTGAGGAGAGGCCCGCGTCCACCATAGCAGATGCGGCGGCGTTGCTGGCCATGCGCTTCATCTTCATGAAGTCGATCAATGTGTTGTCGAGGTCGAAGAGGACGGCTTTGATTTTCATTCTAATCCCAACCTCTGCGGGCAAGGTCTTTAAGCTTCTGAGTGCTCGTTTTGCTTTTCAAAGTTCCGAACATCTTGGATAAATCCGCTTCTTTTGTAAGGCTTTTCTTAGGCTTGATTTTAATCGGTTTTTTCACTGTTCTCAATAACAAAAACTTGTTCGATTACATTTAGATTTTTCCTTAAATTACACATCAATCGTCCCTCCCTTCTCCGGCACCATCACGTTATCGTGTATCTTCCTGAACTCTTTCGGGTTCTCGGTGTGTATCGGGATCAATACTTCGGGCTTGATCTTCTTGATCGCGTATTCGATGTCGCTCTTGCTCGCGTGGCCGCTGCAGTGCGCTTTATGGAGCTTTATCCTGAAGTGCTCGAGCCAGTTGTACAGTACTGTCCTCATCGCTTCGTTGTCTTCTCCTTCGAGGAAGTGCTCGCTCGAGCTGTAAATATAGTCTGCGTTCTCAGGCTGGGTGTAGACCAGTTCCATCAGCTTTGTGAAGTTCGAGTGGATGACGTAGTCCTTCTGATCCTTTTTCAATTCTCTGTAAGTGATCATGTTGTCCATGTATTTCCGTTCGTAAACGTAGTAGTCTTTCTCGCAGAACTCGCCGGACTTGCATAAACGGTAATAGACGTCGATGGACTCGTCCGTGCAGGGATCAGGGAGGTCCGGTATCCTCTCCCTGAGCTGGTCAAGGATATAAGCCATCTTCGTATCTATAACGAAAGTCCTTCCGTTCTCTTTGCATGCCTTATAGAATGAATTGAACCTGTCGATGTTGCTCATGGCGAAATTGCCGTAGACGAGACCTTTCGAGTCCTGCATTATCCCTTTGACCTTTTGATAGACCTGTTCCTCGCTGTATTGCTTCTCCGGGTCCGGGGTCATCCTGGTTCCCTCGCAGAGCATGCAGTATGGACGGGCCTTCGCCGCTTCAGTTATAAATTCCTCAGTGTATTCCTGCTTCGGGCCGTGCCTCCGGAAGTCCCCTGTGAAGACGATGTTCCTGTCGTCGTCTTTCTCAATCACGTAGCCGTAAGCCCCCGGCGTTGAATGCTCGACGTGGACTGGCCGGAAGACCAAATTCTTTAGTTCTATCGCGTCGCCGGATTTGAAGGTGTTTAGATGATTATGCGCGCCTATGTCGACCAGGCCGCGGTATAACTGATTATATGTCTCGATCATTTTCTGCGTCCCGTGCCCCATGTAAACCGGGATGTCCTCGTCGATGTATTCCAGGTGTCCGACGTGGTCGCTGTGATGATGCGAAATGAATATGGCATCGACGTCGGGCCTCTCGTAAGCAAGGTCGGTAAATCTCAGGGAATCGCTTTTATAAAGCTTCCGGACCCGGGGGATGAGGTCGAACTCGAAAAGGCATTCAAGGCCGTTCACTGACCGCGGCTCCAGGTACTCGTAAAAATAATCGCTGCCGAAATCGAACGACTGGCCGAAGTCGAGGTAGACCTTCGCATCTTTATCCTCAAGAAGGATCTTGTTGCCGCCGATCTCGCCCGCGCCGCCGTAGAAGGTGTATTTCGTCATCGTGGTCGGTCTTTTCCCGTGATCTTCCGCCACTTTTCCATTTTCTTTTCAGACACCACCTTGCGTACGAATCTGTTCGCTTCTTCAAGCCATTTCATTTTGGCTTCCGGGGACATGTCGCACGTTTCCCTGATGTATTCCTTGTTGGGAGTAAAAGAGTATTCGAGCTTATTTTTTCCTTTTTTCATCAGACACCTCCTTGAGGAATTTAAGTGCTTCGATGTCTGCGAGATCCTGTTTCCGGCCGGATTTTTTCTTCATCTTTTTCAAGTGCTCCAGAGAGATCACGGGGACATCTACACCGTCAACACAATATGTTTTCCTCTTCGCATAAGCTTTTTGAAACCCTATCGGATCGTCTATGAATACGTCGACGGTCTCATAAGTCTTCAATGGATTGTAGAACGTGAATACGATCATGTTTTTCTCCTTAGCCCATTTCTTCCTTTCCTCTGCGTCAAGCAATGCCTCGGCTTTTACGGGCAAACGCGGCT
>CAIYYO010000294.1 GCA_903930485.1 Methanobacteriota archaeon | reverse complement strand
TCGTTTGAAAGAGTCGTTCAAATAGCATGGACCCCCTCCCGAGAATGCTTACATAAACGACGTTTTGGCGTTGATAATTATTTGAACTCCTGAAACAGTAATCGGGCCGGGAAGCGAGCCGCGCAGAGAAAATCCTTCGAGGTCCTTCCCTATTTTTATCTTCCACGACCTAATTCTATTAAGTATTTTTGGTTTTGTCTCTCGCGGTCCGGGCCTTAATTATTAAAAAAATGTCGGATACTGATCAGCTTTTCGAAAGGGTCGTCAAGGAAGGGAACAAGACGCCGCAGGAGATACGCGAGATGATAGACAAGCGTAAGGCGGCGACACACGGCCTGCTTTCCGATTACGGCGCGCTTTACGCGGTCGCAAAAGAGCTCGGCCTGGAGATAGGCACTGAAAAGATAACTTTCACTAAGCTTTCAATCGTCAAGCCCAAGGCATCCGTCAACGTCGCCGGACGCGTAAGGAGCGTCTCGCCCGTAAAAGAGTTCCAGAAAAAGGACGGCGGCGCAGGGAAGCTTTCAAGCCTGGTCATAGCCGACCAGTCCGGCGAATTGCGCCTGGTCCTCTGGGACAACAACGCCGACATGGCGGGAAAGATAAGCCGGGGCGACGTCGTCCTGGTGAAGAACGGCTACGGAAAAAGCGGGCTCGACAACGTCGTCGAAGTGCATGCAGGCTCGATGTCAAACGTTCTGATCAATCCGAAGATAACTCTCGACCTCCCGCCTGCCGCAAGCCAGCAAACCAACGTCACAGGCCTTGCGAAAAACATGACCTCTGTGGACCTGCTAGTCAGAGTCTATTCATATTACCCGCCGACTGAATTCAAAAGATCGGACGGAAGCGAAGGCCTCCGCGCATCGTTCATGGGCGAAGATGCGACCGGGCGTATACGGATCGTCCTATGGGGCGAGGCTGCGAAACTTCAGCTGTCGAAAGGCGTTCACGTAAAGATAGAGAACGCATATACCCGTGAAGGGATGAACGGCGAACTGGAGCTTCAGGTCGGGAGCAGGAGCAGGATATCCATAACAAATGAAAAGCTGGACCTTGAACCGCTGCCCGCCGAACGAGACATAAGGATAGGCGAAGCGGCTGCGGACATGTCCGGGTTCACCACTACGGGAAGAGTTGTTCGTGTTTACGAGATCAAGTCATACAAGAACGGCACGCTGGCATCGATCGTCGTCGGCGACTCTTCAGGCACGATCAGGGTCGTGCTCTGGAACGAGAAGTCAGAGATCGTAAAGGAACTGAAGCGGGGCGACGCTGTCCGGATAAAGAACGCATACTCGAAGGCCGGCCAGACGGGCGAGGTCGAGATACACGTCGGTCGGTACGGCGAGATAATAGTCAGCCAGGACCTCGAGCTCGAACCCCTGAAAGAGATAGAGGAAGCCCTTATAAAAGAGAAGAAGATAATAGACCTGCAGAACAACGACCGCTACGTCCGGATAAGAGGAAAGATCGCGGACATAGACGACGCTAGGAAGATAGTCTATATGACTTGCTCTGCGTGCGGCAAACGCGTCCAGAACATGGGCGACGTCTGGTTCTGCGAGTCCTGCAGTGAGGAAGCCGAGCCTGCCTCGAACCTCCGTGTCTCGGTCACGGTCGAGGACGATACCGGCAGCATAAAAGCCGTCGCGTTCAGGGAATGCGCGGAGAAGGTGCTAGGCATGGACCTCGAAGAAGTGATGAACATAATCGGCGAGACCCAGGACGAGCTCGAGCCCGTGCGCCAGGTGAAAGACCGGCTCCTTGAAAAAGCCATCTCCTTGATCGGCAGGGTCCGCTACAGCGAGTTTTCAGACCAGCTCGAGTTCATGGTGGAAGAGGTAGAGTGATTATCTAAAATGGGCGTCTATTCAGTGCAGGACTACGTCGTCTACATCTTCATCCTGCTCGTCCTACTCGTGATCCTGCGCAAGGTGTTCGAGAAGATACGCCTGGACGCGAAACTGATAGTCACAGTCTCGCCTTTTATTTTCGTTGGAACGTTCATAAGGCTTCTCGCAGACACCGGAGCGGTCGAATTCAACCAGCTCTGGTCCGTGACTCCCGGAGTATATATCGTCACGGTCTCGCTGGCATTTGCGGCCATACTGATCGGGATGCTCATACAGAAAAAGGCAGGCATCGATTATTCTTATTTCACGTTCGCTGCAGGCTTGGCTCTAACGTTATATCTGTCCTACAGGCTGGCTCAATACATGGAAGATCCGGTCAGGATATTGTATCCCCTAGGGCTCGCACTGCTCCTGACGCTGGCGATATATGCGTTTTCGACGGCCTACAAATTAGATATCTACCGGAGAAAAGAGAATCTCGCGATATTCTTCGCGCACCTCCTGGATGCGTCCTCGACGTTCATAGCTTTCAACTACTACAACTTCTACGAAGAACACCTGCTGCCAAGCTACATAATCTCCCTGGCAGGCAACAACGCTCTGATAATGATCCCTATAAAGGTCGCGTTGATCGCCGTGACCTTATACTTCGTTGAGAAATGGTACGCCGGCGAAGAGAAGACCGAAAAGAACAGGACCCTCTACGTGATGATAAAGTTCCTGATATTCATAATCGGAATAGGCCCGGGACTAAGAAACAGCGTGCTGCCGACGGTGGTCCGGTAATTCACTTCCTCTCTTTTCTGCTGAAAATGCTGGCATAATATTTCCAGTGCGCGAGGGCATGGAAGGCGGCGATCAGCGTCATTGTGATGCCGGTCTCATTGTGCCAGAAGGAAACCAGGGACATGTAGGGAACGTCCCATTTAAGATCGATCCTTAATGCTATCAAAAGGCCAGTCGCCCCGCAGACGACGAAAGACAAAAGGAGGGCGAGGTTCCAGGCTTTTCTGTGTAAAGGCGCCGATATCGATCCTATCCTGACCAGCATAAGACTTGAGAGGTAGAGGGCGATCAAAGTAAACGACAACGGCACGAGATAATAGTTCCTGCTTCCGAAGGATTCGACGAACAGATAATCGCATGCAGCGATAAATACGATCGACGCTGCCAATAGAATCAAAGTCTTCTTTTTCAAATACGTCCCCCAGTTACATATTCAAGCCGGCGAATAAAAAATCTGGCGAAGCCATGCCTACAGGCATCTACTGCTCGCTCGTGAGACTTTTCAGCTGTTTGGCGGTCAAGCCGATACCGTGTCCGGCGTCAAGTCGTTTGAATGCCTTGCCTTTTTTGAACAGGATGACGGTGGGATAGCATCTAATGGAGTATTTTTCGCACAAGTCGGGCCGGTCGTCGATGACGATGCTCAAACATTCCTTGGGATTGCTTTTTGCGTAATCTTCGAATATCGGCAGGAAATCCTGTGAGAAAGGGCACCATGAGGCGTAGAACAAGACAAAGACGTGGTCCATGCCCTTTATTTCGTCGTCGAAAGATTTGCCCATTTTAACTAATTTCTCCTGTGATATTAAAAGTCAGAGAATAAATAGGCCCTCCAATACCAAAGATAACACAAAATAAACATAAAATATAATCAATATCTATATATAAGAAATAAATAACATATATTGTATAAGATATGGACCATTTAATTGATGCCTGCAGAATAAAGCGTTTCATGTTCTTTGAAAAAAAGGTTTTTAAAGAGATTGCCGAAGATCCAAATGCCTTCCTGCAGGGATCAACATTGTTTTTGGGACTTCTTGTATGGCGTTCTTTATCTGATTACGGCCCAAAGGTCCTGGGTGGAATCGCACACTCAGATTATTGGTTTACATATGTCTCCTGGTTTTTTGAGAGGTTTTTCTGGACAGGTGTGGGTCTGATAATCTATCTAATTATAACTGTGGGAATAGTCCACGCACTTGCTCGAATCATGGGGGGAAAAGCAAGCCTGACCGGCTACTTCTCGGCTTCATCATACAGCAGCCTTCCTCAGTTCCTGATGATCATCCCTTTCATCGGAAATATTTTTCTTCCGGTGTCGTTGATATATCTGGTAGTGACCGTGAAACGTGTTTATGAAATTTCTGTATGGAAAGCGATGACTATCCTTTTAGCATCTGGCATAGCTGTTGTGAGTTTGTTGGAATTATTTCACCTATCCTGATGCATTTATCATTTGAGAATATGGTTTTGTCTTTTCTGTGTCTCCGATAAGGTCCATGGTTGACGACTTGGGCCCGACCGATCATGGCCTCATTTTTATATCCTCGCTCCTAATCTTAATATTATTAAATTAGACATTTAACCGTTATGCAGAGGATACGAAATATGCTCGATTCCAGTAGGTATGCAGACATCCTGTAAATACTCTCCTGCCCGGCATTTTTAATGACTGAGTCCATAATTTTTATCCTCACCGCGTTCATATTTTATATACTTCATAAACAGAAAAAAATGGCACAACGTAACAGGCCCCGCAGGGGCTCGCTAGGCTTCAAGCCCAGGAAGAGGGCGAAGAGCGAGACTCCGAGGATTCATTCATGGAAGGTCTCGAAAGACGCCAAAGCTCTCGGTTTCGCAGGATACAAGGCAGGCATGACCCACGTGATGGCGGTTGACAAAAGAAAGCACACACCGACCGCGGGACTTGAGATATTCATACCTGTAACCGTCGTAGAAGCCCCGCCGATGATAGTAGCCGCAGTAAGGGCTTACAGGAAGGGATACCACGGTAAAGCAGTCGTGACCGACGTGTACGCGTCAGGCTTGGGCGATGCGATAAAAAAGAGCATAACCCTGCCCAAGAAGATCGATACCGAGGGCGGCCTGAAAGAGATCGAATCCGGTCTCGAAGACATAACCGATGTACGGATCATAGTCGAGACCCAGCCGAGCCTTACCACTTTATCCAAGAAATCTCCCGACCTTATGGAGATCGCATTAGGCGGGACCGTGAAGGAGAAATTCGAATACGCGAAAAAAGTCCTTGGAAAAGAGATAACAGCCGAAGAAGTCCTGTCAAAGAACAAGTTCTTCGACGTTCACGCTGTTTCCAAAGGCAAGGGTTACGAAGGCATTATCACAAGGATAGGTACCAGGATACAGCCGCGCAAGACAGAGAAAGGAAGAAGACACGGGGGAACAGGCGGGGCATGGACTCCGGCAAGGAAGCTTTGGCTGTGGCCTCTTCCCGGGCAGCTTGGCTATCATACGAGGACCGAGTACAACAAGATGGTTCTCGAAATAGGCAAGGACGGCAAAGCCGTGAACCCGAAGGGCGGATTCCTGAACTACGGGGAGATAAAAGGCTCATACATCCTGTTATTCGGTTCGGTTCCCGGGCCGGCGAAGAGACTTATAAGGTTCAGCCCTCCGAGGCTGCCGAAGAAAGAAGCAGGTTACGAGATAACCTATATAGACCAGTCCTCGAAGCAGGGGGTCTAAGTGATTCAAAAAATGGTTAACGTATACTCATTGAAGGGTAAAGTAGTCGGCAAGGTCGAGATGCCGAAGGTCTTCGAGACCGAATACAGGCCCGACCTCATACAGAAAGCCGTCGTCGCGCTGCAGAGCAGCAGACGCCAGCCTTACGCCAACATGGTAGGGTCCGGCTTGCAGAGCAGCGCTGACTACTTCGGTCGAAGGAAAGGCGCCTACAGGATGACGATCAACCGGGGCATGAGCCGTCTGCCGAGGGAAAAGACCGGAGGCGGAGGTCTCGGAAAGGTCCGGCTGGTGCCGAACTCTGTCGGTGGACACAGGGCTCATCCGCCGAAAGGGAAAGATTTCACCAAGAAGATAAACAACAAGGAATACATATTCGCACTCAAATCAGCGATAGCGGCTACGCAGGATAAAACGCTGGTAAAAGGGAGAGGACATGCAACAGAAGGGCTGGCCGAAGTGCCCCTCGTCGTGGAAGACATATTTGCCAAGATAAGCAAGACAAGAGACGTCATAGAAGCGTTGAACGCCCTCGGACTAACCGCAGACCTTGAAAGAGCCGACAATAAAACGATCCGGGCCGGCAGAGGCAAGCTGCGTGGACGCCCGTATCGCAAGAAGAAGAGCGTCCTCATAATCGTGAGCAAAGACGAAGGCATATTCAAGAGCGCAAGGAACATCCCGGGAATAGACGTTGCAGAGATGAACACCCTAGATCCGGAACTTTTCGCGCCCGGGACGCATGCAGGCAGGCTGACCGTCTGGACGAAGACGGCTTTTGAAGGAATCGACAAGTTGATGGAAGCGTGAAAATGGATCCTCATAAAGTCATACGCTACCCGCTGATGGGCGAGAAGGCGACAATGCTCCGGGAGAAGGAGAACAAATTAAGCTTCATAGTGAGTTCCGAGTCTACCCGAAAGGACGTGAAGGAGGCCATTGAGTCTTTGTACAGCGTTAAAGTGGTCCGGGTACACAGCATGAATACGGTGCAGGGTAACAAGAAAGTTCATGTAAAGCTTGCGCCTGAGTTTTCAGCCGAGGAAGTGGCTTCGCACTTCGGGGTATTATAATAACAAATCAATAGAAATAAGAGAATGGGCAAACGTATTATCACAAGGAGGCGGGGCCGCGGAGGGCCAAGGTACCAGGTGCCTACGCACAGGTTCAAGATCAAAGGCGTCGCATATCCTCTGAATAAAGATTACGCAGAAGGCATAGGCGGGCAGGTCATAGACATCATAGACGATGCGGCAAGGACTGCGCCGGTCGCGAAAGTACTGCTCGAAGACTTCAGGGAATTAATGCTCATAGCATCCGAAGGCCTTCGAGTAGGCCAGTGGGTGCAGATCGGTCCCGGAGCCAAGGTCGAGAACGGGAACATACTATCCATCGGGAACATACCTGAAGGGACTTCTGTTTACAACGTCGAGATACGGCCCGGCGACGGCGGAAAGATCGTCCGCTCCTCAGGGCTTTCAGCGTTCATCATTTCGCACGATAAAGAGGCGGGCAAGACCTTCTTGAGACTTCCGTCAAAGAAGACCATTACCTTGAGCAGCAATTCGAGAGCTACGGTAGGTTTGGTCGCAGGAGGCGGCAGGACCGAGAAGCCGATGGTCCACGCGAGCCAGAATTTTTATAAGATGGGCGCAAGGAACAAGCTCTACCCGCGTGTGAGAGGCGTCGCGATGAACGCATGCAACCACCCGCACGGAGGAGGATCGCACGGATATACCGGACGACCGGCATCGGTTGCGAGGAATACTCCGCCAGGCAGAAAAGTCGGGCACATAGCGCCCAGCAGGACCGGAAGGCGTAAGAGGTAAAAATGGCTAAAAAGAAGATCACATACCGCGGATTCGAGATAGAAGAGCTGCAGGCCAAATCAATGGACGAGCTCGTGAACTTAATGCCCTCTAGGATGAGAAGGACTCTGAAGAGGGGCTTTTCCGAGATGCAGAAGAAACTTCTGGCAACCATCCGGGAGAGGCGCAAGGAGATGGACGCCGGAAACAAGGCCAAGCCCGTGCGCACGATGTGCAGGGACATGCCGATCCTTCCCGAGATGGTGGGAATGGATTTCGAGATATACAACGGCAAGGAATTCCTAAGAGTCAACATAACGATTGAAATGATAGGTCAGTACCTCGGCGAGTTCTCGCTGAACAGGAAGCCTGTGAAGCACAGCGCTCCGGGAGTAGGCGCGACGAGGTCTTCGTTGTTCGTGCCGGTTAAATAAGCAATAAAGCAATAGATAGAAAAGATGGAATTAGATTACGCGCTTAAGCCAAAGGACGAGAGCAGGATCGCGAAAGCCATAGGAAAGGACCTGGACATCTCCTTCAAGAAAACAGTAGTAGTATGCGATGCCCTGCGCGGGATGAATCTCGATGAAGCGATAAACCTTCTCGAAGGCGTCGTTGCATTAGAGAAGCCGATACCTTTCAGGAAATACCTTAAAGGAGTGTCCCAGGTATCCGGCGTAGGCATTGCTAAATACCCTAAGAAGGTGGCCAACGAGGCGCTGAAAGTCCTGCGGAACGCGCAGTCGAACGCAGACTATAAAGGACTCGATACCGAAAATCTTGAGATAATCAACATCCAGGCAAACAAAGGTCCGTCAAGGAAGAGAAGAAAGCCGAAAGGCAGATGGAAGGCCTGGAAAACGCAATACGTCAGCATACAAGCAATCGTCAAAGAGAAAAGATAAAAACATTCACAAAAAATGGCAATGGAGAAGCATTTCATCCAGGAAGGGATCATACGCTCGGAGATAGAGACCTTCCTGCGGCACGAGCTCGAAGGCGCAGGATACTCGGGAATAAACATACAAAAAACGCCTCTAGCGACAAGGGTGGTGCTATACGTGGAAAAGCCCCCGCTTGTCATCGGAAAGAAAGGCAGAAGGATAAACAAGCTCACCAAATTCCTGAAAGAAAAATACGGCATAGACAATCCGGCAATAGACGTGCAGGCAGTCGAAAACCCGAACCTTGACGCAAACATCGTCGCGCGAAGGATAGCGCAATCCCTTGAAAAAGGCATGAACCGGAGACGTGTCGTGTACAGGGCTGTTCGGTCGGCGATGGGATCAGGCGCCAGAGGAGTAGAGATAATAATCGCGGGAAAGATCATCGGCAAAGGCGGAAGGGCCAAGCAGGAGAAGTACCTGCAGGGATACATGAGGAAAGTAGGTGATTCCGCGAAACTCGTCAGGCAGGGTTCGACCCAGGCGTATCTGAAAGCCGGCGTCATAGGCGTCACGGTCAAGATCGTCCCGCCGGATATAGTGTTCCCGGACCAGATAGACGTGATACCTAGGGTGAAGCCGGTCGAAGCCGTTCCGGAGTCCAAGATAGCTGAGACAGCTGTTGAGAAGGC